>DAITPX010000075.1:0-7241 GCA_036833365.1 Clostridia bacterium
ATTTTTTCCGCCAAGGTAGAGGAGCTTTTCGGCGACGACAAAAAAGTAAACGGCGTCCTTATCAAAAACAAAGACGGCGAAAAAATCAGGCTCGATGTCGACGGGGTGTTTGTAGCCATGGGCACCACGCCGCTTACGGGTTTTGTCTCCGATTTGGTGGAAACCGTTGACGGGCGCATAGTTACTGACAAAAAAATGGCGACAAGCCGCAAGGGGATATTCGCCGCTGGGGACGTACTTGACAAAAAGCTCAAGCAAATCGTCACTGCGTGCGGCGAGGGCGCCACGGCCGCCGAAAGCGCGGCGGAATATATAACCAAAGAAATGAATTAAAACACAAAAGAACCTTTCGATATACAAACGAAGCTTAATAATATCGGGAGGTTTTTTGTGTACAATTATTTTGGCACCGACGGCATACGAGGCGAGTACGGCAAGGCCGTGACCGAGGACATAGCCTACAAGCTTGGCGCGGCTTTGGGCGAAAATGAAAGCGTAGCCGTTGTCGGCAGAGATACGCGGGTTTCGGGTGAAAGCCTTCTTGCCGCGTTCGCCGAGGGCGTTTGGAGCCAGGGCGGCAACGTGGTCAACATAGGCGTTTTGCCCACAAATGCGGTGGCGTTTTTTACGCGGAAGCTGGGCGCGGACTACGGCGTGATGATTTCCGCTTCGCATAACCCCGCAGCCGACAACGGCCTAAAGGTTTTCGACAAATACGGCATAAAAATTTGCTTGACAAAACAGCGCGAAATATCGCGAAAAATAGACGAAAAACAAAACTACTCGGGTTCGGGCAGCGAGCCGGAGCTTTGGGGCGATGCCGAAAGCCTTTACCTCGACGATCTTTTCGGCAAGTTCGACGGGCTGGGCGGAATGGAAATTACCCTCGATTTGGCGCACGGGGCGGCTTATTCAGCGGCGCCTAAAATTTTTGAAAAACTGGGCGCCAGAGTGACGAAGCTCAGTTCCTCGCCCGACGGGGAAAAAATAAACTACCGCTGCGGCGCGGCGACGCCGGAATTTTTGCGTTCGGCGTGCCGGACCGAACTGGGTTTTGCCTATGACGGCGACGCCGACAGATTGGCCGTGGTGGAAAACGGCGTAATAATCGACAACAACAGGATTTTTTACGCCGTTGCAAAATATATGGAAGAAAACAAGATGCTTTCGCGCGGAATAGTGGTCGGGACGGTTTTGACAAATGCCGGCGCGGAAAACGCGTTAATGAAAATCGGCCTCAAATTGTCCCGCTCGGAGGTCGGGGACATCAAAATAGCCGAAAGGATGAACAGCCTCGGCGTAAACCTCGGCGGTGAAGAGAGCGGGCATTATTTGGTATACGACTACGCGACGTCTTCCGACTCGGTAATAAATTCGCTGCTTTTGGCCAATATTGTCAGAAAAACGGGGCCTATCTCCGAATATACCAAAGAAATGTCCCTTGTGAAAGTTTCGAAAATGGATTTTACCGTGACCGACGAACAGAAGCGTTTTATAACCGAAAGCAACCTGATTGAAAAAAATTTGGTAAAGTTGGCGGCTTTGTTTCCCGAGACGAGGACAGTCCTAAGGCTGTCGGGCACCGAGCCGAAGGTGCGTATATTCGTCGAGGCCGACGAAAACGCCGAACGGGTGATGGAAGCCGCGCGCGAATTGTTCGACGAAGCCTTGACAAGGATAAAAAGTTAAACTAATATAAGTTGAAATGAGCAGAAGCAGAACATATTACGGAAATTTATCGAGCTTTGTGGGAATGGGATGCAACCTAGTGCTTTTCGGCGCAAAGCTCGCGGCGGGGCTTGCTTTCGGCACGATGTCAATCGTGGCCGACGCTTTCAACAACCTCACGGATCTCGGCAGCAACATAGTTTCGCTTGTGGGGTTTAAGGTGGCGTCGCGTCCGGCCGACCGCAGGCACCCTTACGGGCATGCCCGCGCCGAATATATCGCGGCGATGATTGTCGCTTTTATCATTTTTCTGCTTTCGGCGCAGCTCATAATCGGCGCCGTGGAAAAAATTATTGCGCCGACGGAAACGCAATTCAGCATTCTTGCGGCGGGGGTACTGGTTTTTTCCGTTTTAGTGAAACTTTTTATGTATATTTTCAATAAGAGGCTGGGCAAAAAAACGCGTTCGCTGGTTATCGAAGCGTCAGCCGTCGACAGCCTCGGCGACGTGGTGGCGACAAGCGCGGTGCTTGTGTCGCTCGTTATCGGCAAATTTACGGGTATAGACCTCGACGCTTATATGACCATCGGCGTGGCGGTATTTATCGCGTTCGCGGGCGTCAAGGTGATTAAGGAGACCTTTACCAAGCTTTTGGGCGAGGGCCCCACCGACGAGTTGTCCAAAAAGATAAGCGAAAAGGTTTTATCCTACGACGGCGTGCTGGGCATCCACGACCTTCAGGTGCACAATTACGGCCCGGGGAAAGTTTTTGTGTCTGCGCATGTGGAAGTGGATTCTAAGCGCCCCATTTTGGAAAGCCATGATATGATAGACCTTATAGAGAAGGATATGTCGGAAATGAATCTCGTCATTCATCTCGACCCGATAGTCACCGACGACCCGATTGTAAACCAAACGCGTGAAAAGGCCCTCGGGATTGTAAAGGAAATAAACCCGACTTTTGAAATGCACGACTTTCGCATGGTTATGGGCCCGACGCACACCAATGTTATTTTTGACCTTGTGGTGCCCTTCGAGTGTAAGGAGCAGCAAAAGCTGATTTTGGAAGAAATCGACAAAAAATTTAAGGAACTGAATAAAAATTATTACACCGTGGTGACCATCGACCGCTCTTGAGCGGCGGTTTTAATCTTTGCTGTATTAAATAAATAAGCGAGAGCGAATTATTTAGCGCTTCCTTTTTTGAAAGGGACGCCTTATTTTGGTATTTTTATCATTATTCATATAAGCACTTAATAACGCTTTTAATTTAAAACAGTTTTTGCCTTAATCTTGACTTAACCGTCCTTTTTTGCTAAACTTTATTGGAAAAACAAAGGGGGAACTTTTTTGAGCAAAGCGGATGAAATATTTATTTCCAACATAAACGAAATTCTTTCAGGTGGCGTTTGGGACACCGAAGCCGACGTACGCCCGCACTGGCAGGACGGGACGCCCGCCCATACGGTTAAAAAATTCGGCATCGTAAACCGTTATGATTTGAGCGAGGAATTTCCGATTCTGACGCTCAGGCGAACTTTTTTTAAATCGGCGCTGGACGAGCTGCTTTGGGTTTGGCAGAAGAAATCCAACAATATCCGCGACCTGAAAAGCGGGATTTGGGACAGCTGGGCCGACGAAAACGGTTCGATTGGCAAGGCGTACGGCTACCAGCTCGGAAAAAAACACATTTATAAGGAAGGTGAGTTCGACCAGGTAGACAGGATTTTGTTCGACCTTAAAAACAACCCTTCGAGCCGCCGCATAATCGCCAATATGTACGTACACGAGGATTTGCACGGGATGAATTTATATCCGTGCGCCTATTCGCTGACGTTGAACGTTTCGGGCGGCAGGCTCAACGGCATTTTGAACCAGCGCTCGCAGGACATGGCGGTCGCCAACAACTGGAACGTGGTTCAATACGCGGCGCTTGTATTTATGTTCGCGCAGGTGAGCGGATTTGCCGCGAGCGAGCTTGTGCACGTTATCGCAGACGCGCATATTTACGACAGACATATCCCCGCGGTCAAAGAACTGATTTCGATGCCGATGTTCGACGCGCCAAAATTGGGGCTTAACCCGGAAGTGAAGGATTTTTATGCCTTTAGACCTAAAGATTTTAAACTAATTGATTATAAATACAACGACATAGACATAAAATTCGAGGTGGCGGTATGAAAGCGATAGTCGCGGTTGACAAAAATTGGGGCATAGGCAAAAATAACGGTATGCTTTTCCGTTTGCCGCTCGACCTTAAATTTTTCCGCAAAACGACCTTGAGCTCGGCGGTAGTCATGGGCAGAAAGACGCTGATGTCTTTTCCTGACGGCAAGCCCCTCGCAGGGCGCGTTAATATCGTTTTGAGCCGCGCGGAGACTCTTCCATTTGAAAATATCCTACACGTAAAGACGGAGGCGGAACTTTTTTGCGAGCTTAAAAAACACGGCGAGATTTTTGTGATAGGCGGCGGCGAGGTTTACCGCTTGCTTTTGCCTTACTGCGAAGAGGCATTGGTCACGAAGGTGGATGCCGACGGCGGCGCCGAAGTTTTTTTTGAAAATCTGGACGAAACGACGAGCTGGCGGCTTATCGGCGAAAGCGAAGAAATTATTGACAACGGTTTTATTACAAAGCGGTGCGTTTATAAAAACAATAACGTTAAAAAAATTTAGTTTTAAACTTGATCAATTAATTCGGTGTGAAATTGACAAAAATTTAGGGAGTTCTTTTTTAATAGAAAAGGAGGTAAAAAATGAAATTTTTCGAGCTTAATAAGGCAAAGGCAGAGCTGCCGCGCCTATGACAAAAGCATTACATATCTTACGGATATGAGGAGGTTTTCGAGGCTGTGGGGACGGTCGTTGCGGCGAAAAGATATTTTGACGACAATAAATGGTACGAATTATATCCGCTTTACAACGAGAGCGCATCTTTTATAGATTTTTTTATCGAACAATACGGGATTGATAATTTTTTGAAACTCTACCGTTCTACCGATATTGAAAATCCTATGAGTCCGTTACGGGAAAAACTTTGGATAAGTTAAAAGACGACTGGTTAATCTTTTTGGCAAAATACCCGAGCTTGACCGAAAAGGAAATAAAGAAAATGCAGCGTGACGCGCTTGCGGAATATGGCATGATTTTGGATTAATTTTTGTAAAATAAATAGTCTTTAATACTTTGGATTTATTAATTGGGTAAAGCGCTATGGTGTTTTAATTGAGTAACGGATATGCCCACGGTTGCTTTAAAAATAGATTTGCTATTTAAAGGAGGACAATCATGAAAGAAAAAATAGCGGTGATGATATATCCCTATTTCAGCATGCAGGAGATAAGTTGCCTGACATCGGCGCTTGCGGTTTGGTACGGCAAAAAATTCGACGTCGTGGCTTCGTCCAAACAGCCTTACGAAACCGAGGACGGTTTCAAAATAATTGCCAATAAAACGTTCGACGAAATCGACGCCGACGATTACCGCTGCCTCATAATGCCGGGCATAATAAACCCTTTGCCCGCGCTTTTCGACCAAAGTAATATCGATTTTTTGAAGCGGTTTGAGGGTAAGGACGTTGTGATAGCCGCGATTTCTTCCGCGCCCATGCTGCTGGCTAAGGCCGGGCTTTTAGATGGCGTAACCTTTACTTCGGGCATATGGGAAGACATTATCGAATATGTGGGTTTTATTCCGGCGGAAAACAATCTGCACCGCCCGCTTGTTAAAGACAAAAATTTCATAACGGCGATAGGCTTCGCTTTCAGGGAGTTTGCCGTGGAAACGCTCAGGGCAATCGGCATTGAAATTAAGGATAACGCTTTTGCGGGAGTAGACAAGGAGTATTCCGCCGAGGAATTAGCTTTTCGTATGGATGCCGAGGATTTCGAATATTTTGTCAAGGAATACGGTTCGTACGCCGACAAAACCGCTCCGAATTGAATTTAAAACAAATAAGCGCTTGCATTATTAAATTAAACAAACTGGCTGAAACCGGCAATAGGTTAAGCCAGTTTTGTTTGTAACGATTTTTTTACAATTAATCGGGCAAAACATTGAAATATTTCGGACGTTGAAGTATAATATTTTTTGGTAAATAATTTCATAAAGGAGACATTATGAAGTACGACATAGTCATACTTGGCGGCGGCCCGGGCGGTTACTGGGCGGCTCACCGTGCAGCGGCGGCGGGGCTCAGCGTCGCCCTTGTGGAAAAAAACAAGCTCGGCGGAACCTGCCTTAATGAGGGCTGCATACCTTCAAAAGCCTTTTTGCAGTCGGCGAAAGTGGCCGATTACGCTAAACACGCCGAGGCTTACGGCGTCGGCGCGTCGCTCATTCAAGTCAGCCAAAAGGCGGTGGTCGACCGCAAAAACCGTATTACGCGCAAGCTTGTGGGCGGTATTAAGGTTTCCATGCGCGAGGCGGGGGTAAACGTCGTGGACGGCATAGGCAGGCTTGTCAAAACGGCAGAAGGCGTCGCCGTTTGCGTCGGCGAAGAAAATTACTTAGGCAAGGATATTATTGTCGCGACGGGCAGCGTAAGCGCAGTCCCGCCAATCGAGGGCGTCAGGGAAGGGCTGGAAAGCGGCCTTGTTTTGACCAACAAAGAGATTTTAGACCTAACCGTAATCCCCGGAAGCCTTGTCGTCATAGGCGGGGGAGTGATAGGGCTTGAGATGGCGTCGTACTTTAATTCCGCAGGGTCAAAGGTCACTGTCGTAGAAATGCTGCCGCATATCGCGGGGCAGACCGACGCCGGAATTTCCGAAATGCTCAAAAACGTTTACACGAAAAAAGGCATAGAATTTATAATGGGCGCCAAGGTCACCTCGGTTTCGCCGCAAGGGGTTTCTTACGAGCTTGACGGGCAAACGAGCACTGTTCCCGCCGAAAAGGTGCTTATGTCGGTGGGGCGCAAGCCGAATACCGTTGGAATTGGTTTGGAAGACGTCGGCTTTGAGACAATTCGAGGCGCGGTTGTGACAGACGCGAGGATGAGGACAAACATCCCTCATATTTACGCGGTGGGCGACGTAAATGCCAAGGTTATGCTGGCTCACACGGCATACAGAGAGGCCGACGTCGCGGTTAACGTCATTTTGGGGCAACAGGACGAAATGAGCTACAACGCTATTCCTTCGGTTATTTACACCAACCCCGAGGTCGCGTGTGTCGGATACACGCTCGAACAGGCTAAAGAAAAAGGCATTAACGCGCGGCTCGTCAGCCTGCCGATGCAGTTCAGCGGGCGCTTTGTCGCGGAAAACGCCGACCTCGACGGCGTGTGCAAGCTGGTCGTCGACTCAGACAAAAACACGCTGGTCGGAGTACATTTGATGGGCAACGGCGCGGGCGAAATCATCTACGGCGTAGCCATGATGATTGACCTCGCCCTTGACATAGAAACGATAAAAAGACAAATTTTCCCCCATCCGACAGTGGGTGAAATAATCCGCGAGGGCATTTTCCGTATTTAATAGGAGAATAAATTATGTCAAAAATGGATGCGCTTGTAAAAAAATACCCCGAAAAAGGGATTTGGCTGGAAAAAGTGGACATCCCCAAACCGT
>DAITPX010000076.1:0-7207 GCA_036833365.1 Clostridia bacterium
AATCGAAGGAGTGACCTCCGCCGACGGCAGGATTTTCGGCAAAATGGGGCACAGCGAGAGGATAGGCAAGAACCTTTATAAAAACGTCCCGGGCGACTACGACATGAGGATTATGGAGTCCGCCGTCGAATACTTCAAATGATCAACCTCAACGGCAAAGCCCTAAAATCTGTTGAATACAAAATATTAAAACTGACTATAAATTAAAAGGGGAAAGTTATGACTAAAATTTTGGACGGAAAAGCTTTGGCAAAGCAAGTCGAACAGGAGCTGGCGGCCAGAGTGGAAAAAATAACGGCAAGGTGCGGCAGAAAGCCCAGGCTCGCGATACTTATCGCGGGCGACGACTACGCCTCGCAAACCTACGTCAAAATGAAGATGAACGCTTGCAGGCGCGTCGGGATGGAGCCTGAAAAGTTCGCTTTCGGCGAAAACGCGTCGAACGAAGAAATTTTGGAAACGGTGGAAAAGCTCAACGCCGACCCCGACGTAACTGGCATAATGCTTCAGCACCCAATCCCCAAACAGCTCGACGAGCGCGGGATAATGGACAAAATCCTGCCCGAAAAAGACGTCGACGGGCTTAACTCCGCCTCTTTCGGCAGAATGGCCTTGGGTCTCGACGCTTTCGCTCCCGCCACGGCGCTTTCGATTATGACGCTTTTGCACCGTTACGGCATTGAAATCCAAGGCCGTCACGCAGTGGTAATCGGGCGCAGCCCCATTTTGGGCAAGCCCGTTTCTCTCATGCTGCTTAACGACAACGCGACGGTGACCGTCTGCCACAGCAAAACCCAAAATCTGCCCGATATGATCAGGCAGGCCGACATCGTGGTCGCGGCGGTGGGCAAGCCGAGGTTTGTTAAAGCCGACTGGATAAAGGACGGCGCGGTAATCGTCGACGCGGGCTACAACGAGGGCAATGTCGGCGACGTAGACCTCGAAAACGCCGCGGAAAAAAGCTCGGCCTATACGCCTGTCCCCGGCGGCGTGGGGCCGATGACGATAGCGATGCTTTTGGAGCAGACCGTAATATCCGCAGAGCGGAAATTTAAATAAATAAGAGCGCAAGACCGCGGCGGTCGAATGATAATTTAATGTAACTTTAAATTTAAAAGGAGGCGAAAAAATGGATTTTTTAGAATTGGCAAAATCGCGCAGAAGCGTACGTAGTTTTGAAAATAAAGACGTTGAGGAAAGCCTGTTGAAAAAACTGCTCGAAGCCGCCCGTGCGGCGCCCAGCGGGGGCAACTGCCAGCCGTGGCGCTTTTACGTTATAAGGAACAAGGAAACGATACAAAAAATCCGCGATTTTTCGTGCAAACAGCCGTTTATCGCGACGGCGCCCGTGCTGTTTGTGGTGTGCGCGGAGTCCGCCAGAAGCGAAAAACGCTATAAGGAAAGGGGCGGGGAGCTTTACTGCATTCAGGATACCGCGGCGGCCGTTCAAAATATTTTGCTTTGCGCCGTGAGCTTGGGGTTGGGCGCGTGCTGGTGCGGGCATTTCGACGAAAAGGAATTGTCGGAGATTTTGAATCTGGACGCAGGGCTGCGTCCCGTGGCCGTTATTCCCGTCGGTTATCCCAAAGCCGAAGCCGCCGCCCGAACGGAACGCAGGCCGATAGATGAAATCGCGACTTTTATATAAGAAAAAGCCTTAACTTAATGCGATAAAAAAAACAAAAAACTATAAAAATAGCTTACCTCGCCGGTAAGCTATTTATTTACATTTCTATTTTAGGTTTGTCTTAAAAAATAATTTAGTTTTTATAACGCGGCAAACGAAATTTGTTTTCTCCTTATGAAGATTTAAAATATTATTCTTTCGTTTTCCTGGACTGCGCTTTCAGCCGCTGCTCGGTATTGAGTATATTTTTTCTGACGCGGATATTTTGCGGGGTGATTTCAAGCATTTCGTCGTCGGCGATAAATTCCATGGCCTCTTCGAGGCTCATTATTTTCGGCGTAACAAGGCGCAGGGCGTCGTCGCTGCCGGCGGCGCGGGTGTTTGTGAGGTGTTTTTTCTTGCAGATGTTGACAACTATGTCCTCGTTTTTCGGCGTTTCGCCCACGACCATGCCCTGATAGACCTGCGTGCCAGGCGTGATAAAAAGCTGTCCCCTGCTTTGCGCGTTGAACAATCCGTAGGTGACGGCTTCGCCTGTTTCGTAGGCGACCAGCGAGCCGCTGTCGCGGCGAAAAATTTCGCCCTTAAAGGGCTGGTAGCCGTAAAAGCTGGTGTTGAATACGCCCTCGCCGCGGGTGTCGGTCAAAAACTGGTTTTTGTATCCGAAAAGCCCGCGCACGGGCACGGCAAAAATCATTCTTACGCGGGTGGTGCTGAGGTTTTCCATGCTGAGCAGCTCGCCCTTTCGCTCACCCATGCTTTGAAAAACCGAGCCCGTTTTGTCCGTCGGCACGTCGACGGTGAGCTTGTCGACAGGCTCGTTTTTTATGCCGTTGATTGTTTTGTAAAGCACCTTCGGGGGACCTACCGAAAACTCGTAGCCGTCCCGCCTCATGTTTTCGATTAATATAGACAGGTGCATTTCGCCGCGCCCGCAAACGCGGTAGCTGTCGGCGGAGTCGGTGGTCTGGACTTTGAGCGAAACGTCCTTGAGCGTTTCCTTGAAAAGCCTGTCGCGCAGGTGGCGCGTGGTGACAAATTTTCCCTCGGTGCCTGCGAACGGGCTGTCGTTGACGGAAAAAGCCATTTCGACGGTGGGCTGCGAAATGCTTACAAATTCCAGCGGCGTTTCGTCGGCGGGGTCGCAGATTGTGTCGCCGATGTTTATGTTTTCAAGCCCCGAAACGCATACGATATCTCCCGCCAAAGCCTGTTGCACAGGGCGGCGGAGTAACCCTTCTATTTGAAAAAGTCTGGCCAGCTTGCCTTTGCTCAGCTCGCCGGGAACGGAAAAATTCGTTACCGTGACGGGCGCGCCTACGTTCGCCGAGCCCGATTCGATACGTCCTATCCCGATGCGCCCCACATAGTCATTGTAGTCAAGCGAGCTGACAAGCATTTTAAACGGCGCTTTTTCGTCGTAAACTGCGGGAGGGAAGTGGTTCAAAATCGCGTCGAAAAGAGGCTCGAGGCTCGTGCCCTCTTTTCGCCAGTCCGTGGTTGAGGTGCCTTTTTTGCCCGAGCAATATATGATGGGGCTGGAAAACTGGTCTTCGTTGGCGTTAAGCTCCAAGAGCAAATCTAAAATTTCGTTTTCCACCTGGTGCGGGCGGGCGTCGGGACGATCGATTTTGTTGACGACTATGATGAGGCGGTGCCCCAATGCGAGCGCTTTTTCCATGACGAAACGCGTCTGGGGCATGGGTCCCTCGGTAGCGTCCACAAGCACCAAAACCCCGTTGACCATTTTCAGTATGCGCTCCACCTCGCCGCCGAAATCGGCGTGCCCGGGGGTGTCCACGATGTTTATTTTTACGTTTTTATAAAAAACCGACGTGTTTTTCGCCAAAATGGTTATGCCGCGTTCCCTTTCGAGGTCGTTGCTGTCCATAACCCTGTCCACAACCTGCTGGTTTTCGCGGAAAATACCGCCCTGTACCAGCATTTGGTTTACCAGCGTGGTTTTGCCGTGGTCGACGTGCGCGATTATCGCCACGTTTCTTAAGTCATTTCTTGTAATCAAAAATTTATTCTCCGTCAGCCGCATAAAAGCGGCTTATTTTTCCATCAAAAAAAGCGAAAAGAAAAACTTTTCACGACGTCAATAGTAGCACCGCGGCGCGTTTTTGTCAAATATATGCGGGCAGCCGTGCATAAAACCGCGTTGAAATTTTTAAACCGAAGCCCTTTTTTGCGAAAACGTGGTATAATACCGACAGCGGGGTGAATTTTATGCGCAACAGCCATTACAGCACGGAAATGCGCAGGGCGGCATTCGAATTTTTAAAAAACAACGCCGACACTGCGGTTACCGCCAAAGACGTTTCGGCGTATCTGGCTCAAAACGGGCAAAACGCCAACATTACGTCGGTTTACAGGTACCTTGATTCCCTCCTTGCGGAGGGCAGAATAAAAAAATACGTAAACCACAAGGGGCAGCAGGCGACCTTTCAGTATACCGGCGCGGGCGGGCACTGCGACGGGCACCTCCACATGCAATGCTCCGAGTGCGGGCAGATAATCCACCTCGACTGCGAGTTTATGGACAAAATCGCCGCGCATATCTACAACGGGCACGGCTTTGTATTGGATTGCAAAACCTCGATTTTGTACGGGTTATGCGCGGGTTGCGCGAAACGTAACAAAACTTAAGTTTATTCTGAACTTTTTTTAAAATAAATTTCAAATTAATACAAAAATTGAACCAATATGGTTTCCATTCGGCTCGGAAAGTCAAAAATAATTCCGGCCGGATTTTTATTTTTAATTGTAAATTATTCGGCAATAAATTTTAATTTTTTCAGTTGACTTATAAAATACGCGGGGATATAATTGAATTTGCAATCAGTTTGCGTTTTCGAGCAAACACATAAGGAGATATATCAATGAAAAAACACTTTGTCAAATTTTTAAGTATTTTTATCGCGCTGCTTATCTTAACAGTTCTGCCTTTGGCGGGATGCAACCAAACCGACGGCGAAAAACCCAAAATCGCGGTTTCTATTATCCCGCTTTCGGGCTTCGCTCAAGAAATAGCAGGCGACAAATTCGACATAATAACTTTGGTGCCCGCGGGGTTCAGCGTTGAGACGTTCGAGCCTACTCCCAAGCAGATGGAGGAATATGCCAAAAGCGCGCTTACTTTTGCAATCGGCGTGCCCGCAGAGGATGCGATTTTGAAAGACCCGCAAATGCCCGTCGTTAATTTACATGAAAAAGCAAAAGAGGTATACGATTACCGTTATTTCGACGAAGAAACGAAAAAAGACCGCGACCCGCACATTTGGCTGTCGGTCAGGCGCATGGCGGTCATGGTGGCGGCTATGGGCGAGGCAATCGCCGGGCTTGACCCCGAAAACGCCGAATTTTACCGCACTAACGCGGCGAAACTCGAGGCGGAGCTTGAGGAGCTCGACGGGGATTTGCAGGAGATTTTCGGGACGGTGCAAAACAAGCAGTTCGTCGTGTTCCATCCCGCCTACGGTTATCTTGCCGACGACTATGGGCTGACTATGTACGCATTGGAAGAGGAGGGCAAGGAAGCCACCCCCCAGCATATGCAGGAGATTATCGACATCGCCAAAGCCGCGGGCGTGAAAGGGATTTTTTATCAGGCTGAAATGGACAGCAAACAGGCGGAAGCCTTTGCGGAGGAGCTGGGCGGCGAAACGGTTATGCTTGCGCCGCTGGCCCCGAACTATATCGAGAACATGCGCTATATGGCGGAAACTATAGCGAGAGTATGCGATGGAGAATAACAAGTTAATAGAAATAAAAAACCTATCGGCGGGCTACGGGCGCGTCACGGCGCTATCGGACATCACAATGGCCGTTTATCAAGGCGAATACCTTGCGGTAATCGGGCCCAACGGCGGAGGGAAATCGACGCTGCTTAAAACGGTTTTGGGCTTGCTTAAGCCCTTCAGCGGCAGCGTGACCTTAAGCGGCGGCATAAGCGGCATAGGCTACGTCCCGCAGCTGTCTTACGCGGACAGAAAGTTTCCCATTACGGTTTTGGAGGTGGCGCTGACGGGATTTGCAAAAAAGGGCCTAAGGCCCTTTTCCCGCTACGGAGCCGAGCAAAAAAAGGCTGCGCTTAACCAGCTTGACAGGCTTGAGATAGGGCGCCTCGCCGACCGCCAGGTCGGGGAATTATCGGGCGGAGAGTTTCAAAAAATGCTGCTGTCGCGCGCGCTGCTCTCCAACCCCGAGGTGCTTTTGCTCGACGAGCCGACGGCAAACATCGACCCCGCATCGGCAAAGCACATTTACTCGCTGCTTTTGGAGCTTAATAAAACCATAACGATAGTTATGGTTACTCACGATTTGCTTGCCGTCAGCCAAGGCGTGGGCACGCTGGCGTGCCTCAACAAAACCCTGGTCTATCACGGCGAGCCGCACCTCACGCCCGAAACGGTAGACGAGCTTTACGGCTGCCCCGTCGAGCTTATCGCCCACGGCGTGCCGCATCGCGTTTTGGCGCCGCATTCGCACGGGAAGGAGGACAAATGATACAGGCAATATTCAAATATTTGTTTATGCAGCGCGCGGTTTTGGCCAGCGTTTTGGTAAGCGTGACCGCGGGCATAATCGGCGTTATAATTGTGCAGAAAAAACTTGTGATGATGAGCGGCGGAATAGCGCACACCACCTACGGCGGCGTGGGCCTGGGGTATTTTTTGGGCATAGAGCCGCTTTTGGGCGGGTTTTTGTTCGCGATATCGGCGGCTTTCGGCATAGGCGCGCTTAAACGCAAGGGCGGCGTCAACACAGACGTATTGATTGCGATGTTCTGGTCGCTGGGCATGGCGCTGGGAGTAATGTTTATCGGTTTTACCCCCGGCTACCCGCCCGAACTTACGTCGTACCTGTTCGGGAACATTCTTTCCGTAACAAGGTTCGATATGATTATGACTTTGGTATTGACGGCGGTTGTTACGCTGTCGGTAACGATTTTCTTTAACGACTGGAAAACCTACCTCTTTGACGAGGAATTTGCCGCGGTCAAGGGCAAAAACACCACGCTGATGGAATACTGGCTGCTGGTTTTGGTGGCGCTCACCGTCGTGGTGCTTATCCGCGTGGCGGGCATAATGCTCGTCATATCCATGCTGACGGCGCCCGCGGCTTCGGCGCGCAAGCTGTCGTCCAAGCTTGGGCGTAACATCGCCTTGGCGATAGGCTTAAGCATAATTTACTGCTTTGTCGGGCTGTGGCTGTCGTACGATTTCGACATTGCGTCCGGCGCTGCGATAATCGCCGTGTCGGTAATCGGCTTTTTGATTTCTCTGCTTATTTCGCGCATAAAAAACGGCAAAAAAAGCCAAAAAACGGCATAAAAAACACCGTTTGGCCTCCGTGCTCAATATAAAAACATTTGTTCCTTTTCTATTGCATAAGCGCGGCAAAAGTGTTATGATTAACTTCAATAGCATCAAAAAGAAAAGGAAGGTAAAAGGATTTTTTATGAGCGTTAGGATTGCTTTGTCAACTCAGTCGGACAGTTTGGGCGAGTCGCCCAACTACAGGCGCGCGCTCGAAAGCTTGGGTTGTGAAGCGGTTGATTTGCCTCCCGATATC
>DAITPX010000077.1:0-6773 GCA_036833365.1 Clostridia bacterium
GCTTAAGGCCCGTTTTGGTTTTACAAAACGACGTAGGCAACAAGTTCAGTCCCACCATTATTGCCGCCGCCACGACCTCGAGGCTGTCGAAAGCCAAGCTGCCTACGCACATTGAGCTGCCCGCCGACAAATACTGCCTGCCCAAGGACAGTATCGTGCTGCTCGAGCAGATACGCACAATCGATAAAAGCCGGCTGAAGGAAAAAATCGGGCGCCTTCCCGACGATGTGATGGAACGGATAAACAACGCTTTACTTATTTCTCTGGGCGTAATCAACTGATTTGGTTTGTCATATACGCTTTCCGCAAAATCTGATCGGAATTTCATTTTACTTACGCTCCGAAAAAAACTTGTCAAGATAAAATAACAAATGCAAAAAAATCCTCCGAAGTTTCGGAGGATTTTAAATTTCAACTTAGAATTTTGGATAAAATCGATTTAATTTAAATTAATATATTTGTTATAATATTTAAATTACTTTTAAAATTTTATCTTGCGCAAGCAAAATATGCGCTACGATATGACCGATATTGCCCTCGCCCGCGTATTCGTCCGTGTCAAAAAAATTTTCGTTCGCTCCGACCCATTCCAACTTGTTTTCGCTGCCGGCGGGCGTCACGCCGTTTAAAAGGCGCCCCGCAAAAACTTCCGGCTTGATTTTGTCGAGGCGATATGTAAAATCCATCAGGTGAACAAGCGTTATGTCGTTTTTGCCGACGGTTTCTTCAAAAAGCTCTCTGTAAGCCGCGGAGGCTGTTTTCGCCCGCTTCAATTTTGCCTCAGACCAAATTTTTTTGCCAATGTATGGATCCTTGCGTCTTTTACACATCAATATATTTTTTCGGTTTTGGTCAAACACGGCTATAACGTTAAATTTTTTATACATTCTTGTTCCCGTAAGCTTATTTTTATTACGATTCTAAACAAATTCCGCGCTCGGTCAACAAAAACGCCCTTGTCAGGGCGTTTTTGCTTAAACGATTTTTGATAAAAAATAAAGCTTAAAAATTCATTTTTTTGTCGTATTCGTCCTTCAGGCGGCGGTGCGAGCAAATCGCCACAACGCCGAGGTTAATGAGCGCCAGGAAAAACACTATAAATGTCACTATGCTTTGGTAATTCATTTTGTAGAACAGCGCCCATATCATTATTTGCGGCAGAACGGCGAAAATCGTCGTCACCAGCAAAGCGGTGAAATATCCCGTGGTGCGCTGTTTTTTGGTGGCCAAAATCATCGCGTCGGTCAGGAGAACCGCGCCCGCGTAAATCGAGGGCAAAACGTACTGCACTGAAACCGCCATGCTCCCGAGGCGCGTCACAGTAAGCTCGGTCGCGATTGTCAAAACGGTCAATACGGGCAAATCGAACATTATCTGAATATAAATTTTGCTTTGGTTGGAGATAGGCAGCATCACGCACAGAATAGTGAAAAGCGTTCCGATTATGACGTACACCGACCAAAGGCTGCCGGGGGTGAGCAAAAGGTTTATGGCGACGGTCGCCGCCGCGATAAAAAGCAATATATAGTTGTTTTTGGTGCGCAAAAAGTCGAATTGCTCTTCCAAAACCGCCTTTGGGTATTTTACGACTGGGACGAGGCGTTTTTCGTATTCGTCGAAGCCCTTTCCCTCCTCGGTAAGGTAACTGCCGCATAGCGGGCAGTTTTGGTGATTTTCGCTTACGTTGCACTTGCAGATTTCACAGTATTTCATATCAAACCACTCCTTCGGTGGACTCGATTACGAGGTTTACGCCGTTGTCCAAAAGGCAGTCCAGCAAATGCCGCTCAAACTGCGTGTCGGCAATCACCGAGCTGCAGTTGACGGTGGCAAAGCCGTTGTACGAGGCGATTGTAACGCCGATCGGCTCGCAAAAAGTGCGCCCGAAGCTGAAGTCGTAGCGCGCCACGTGGTCGGCGAATTCTTTTGGTGCCTCCACGACGCCCAAGTTGGAGAAGCTAGCCGAATTTTGGCGGTAGCCCAAGTTGTTGTAAACGGCTTTGAGCACGATATTTTTTAGCGGAAGCGGCACGGCGCGTATGAAAGGCGACTCCTGTGAACCCGTGTTGTAATTGATATTGCTCTGTACGTAGTCGCGCGTGACCTTTTGCTCGAATTGTTTTTTGACGCTTTCTACAAGCTGGGCAAAGGTGCCGCCCGTATATTCGACGTAAAAATACGAGGAAAAATTGCGCAGAGTCATTTTGCCGTAAATTTTGCGCAGGTTTATGGGAACGGAAAGGCGTATGGGCTTTTTGTATTTGTTGAGGGAGTCCCGGGCCTGAAGGTGAATCGACCTCAAAATCGCCGCCGCCATAAACTGCGTCACCGACGCGTCGTATTTTTTCGCCGCGTTTTTGAGGCTGCAGCTGTCGCATACGAATTTGTAGTAAAGCAACCCGTTTTTGGGGAGCGGCCTTCCCTTCATATGCATTGCCTTGACTTTTTCGGGGGGCGGCAGCTTTTCCTTTGTTTTTACAAACTGGAAAGCGTCCTGAATCTCCTCGAACCTCGGCTTGTCTTTTGGGTGCGGGCAGTTTGTCCTGTCTGTTATCGTTACGCCTTTGCGCGTAAGGTAGGCGGCGATAAGGCAGTTAAGGAATTTGACTCCGCCCGTGCCGTCCGTCGCCGAATGGAAAAACTCGATGGCGATTTCGTGGTTGAAATAAGACACTCTGATCATGCTGCGCCTGTGGTCAAGCCTCAGGGGGCGGCAGGGGAACGAGGTTTGCTCTTCGATTAACAGAGGCGTGGTCGGCGCGTCGAGGTACCACCAAAAAAGTCCCGCCTTAAGCGAACTCGTGACTGTCGGAAAACGCAGCACGACGTCGTTAAGCGCCTGCTGAAGCATCAACGGGTCGACTTTTTCGTTCATAAACGCCGACAGGCGGAAAATCGCGTTGCTGTCCCTCGCCAACGCGGGGTAGATGAGCGCGGCGTTATCGAGACGGAACCAATCCTCCTTGTGGGTGGGCTGGTCTTTGGCTATCTGCTTGATTTGATAGGGGATTCCCGACTTTTTTTCCTCTTCCTTTTGCTTTTTCAGCGTCAGAAGCCGCTCTCTTTTTTGGGTTTTTTCCTGCTTCAATTTGCGCAGGAGCTCGGTTTTGTGTTCTTTTTTCGCTTGTTTTAGGGCGTTTTTTTCACGTTTTTTAAGGGTTTTTTGCTGTTTTTGAGCGCTTTTTTTCGCTTTTTTTTCGCCTTTGAGCCTTATTTTTTCCTCTTTCAAGCGCTCTTTTTCCCTTAATTTCCGGTCTATTTCGGCCTGTTTTTCCGTACTGAAATTTGGTTTAGTCATATTCCCTCTTAAAATTTTTAGTTGGGCAAGCCTTAATATTTTTGCCGTTAATTGCTATTAGTTTACCACATTGAGGTATTTTTTTCCATGAAAATCCGATGAAATTAATCTTTCCGAACGCCCGGTGTAAATAAAAAATCCTTTTCGCGCGAAAAAAGGGGAAACACCGTTAGGCGACAGAGCTTTTGACAGATTTTAAAAAATGTCAAGCCGCTTAAGCGGATTTTTATAAGTTATAAGGGAGATTTGAAAAAGTAATAAATAAAATTTATTAGAAATACCAATAAAATATACTTAATAATTAAAAGCGGCGCCTAGGCAACCGCTTTTAGTTTTTAAGTATTAATATTTTAAAATATTATCGACGCGGGGAATTTCAGGCATTCGCCGTTTAGCGGACAAAACTGCATCGGAATGATATCGGGTGTAGTAAGCCTAATCGTGCTGACGCGCCGTTTTATAGCGAGGGAATCAAACCTCCAGCCTGTGCGCTGTCTCGCCGGTTTGGATGTAACGTGCGCCGTAGACAACCGGTTGGGGAGTTTCAATTTACTCTATTAACCTCCGCCTTTGCGCTATGCCGAAACCGCGCGGGTTAAAGTTGAGGTGCTGGAAATTGATTTCTTTCCGCCCGGTAAGCCGTAGAGAAAACGCGCGGGTTAATAGGCATACAGCGGCAGATAACGCGCAGATAAAAGTTTTCAATTAAAACTAAAGGTTAACTCCTGTGATAATAGGAGCTTTGCTTTAAGCCGAGGGCAGAGCCTATCTCCGTCAAGGACTGCAAGTTAACAACTTCAAGCTCTGCGCTCAAAACGGCTAAAAATAAATTTAATCTTCTTTTTTCGGGTCGGGGAGGCTTATGCCCACGGTTTTGTCGACGGGCATGACAAAGCATATGCCCTGCGCCTGTGTTTTCCAGCCTTCCTTGGCTTTGAGCGTTTCGCTGATTTTTTGTGCCGTCGGCTCGTCTACGACGGTGAAAATTATTTCCTTTTCCGCGTCGATGGTGATGCCCATAAACATTTCGTGATGGGCGCCGCCGCCGCGCGCGTTGATGATTGTGGCGCCGCCCGAGCCCGCCTCGCGCACGGTGTCCATTACCGTGTCGGCGTGCCCCGCGTTTACCACTATAAACAGAACCTTTATGTTGTTGTCCGATTTCATTTAATAACCCTCCTAACGGTTAAAACGATAGATTTTCGACGGGCACGGTAAAAGCTATGCCCGTATTGGGCTTGTCGAAAGAAAATTTTGTTTCGAGCATGCCGAGAATAGAACCGGCGTCCTCGCCTCGCACAAGGCAGGTAATTACGACCTTGTTTTCTTCGGATACCAGCCCCAGCATATCCTTGAGCAAACTCGCCTTGACCGAGCCTTTTCCGTAAACGGTGTTGACTAACTTGCCGCCGGCTTCGGTTATTTCGGTCAAAAGTTCGTCCTTGTGCTTTCTTTCCGCTATAAGCATCAAAAATGCCAGATTTTTAGTTTCATTCATTTTTCAACATCCTCCGATGTCAGAGTGGCTTTGAGATTTATTTTTTCGCCGTCAGCCGCGGGCCGGATACCTTTATCCGCAGTATTTCGCTGCGGTGAGCCCGCTTTTTGAGGCGTGATTTTTTCATTTTTCTTGCGGCTGTTTATTTCATCCGTTTTTTCTTTGCCCGCATTGTCGGCGGACGGGTTTTTCTGGTTTTCGTTTGAGTCTTCAGCCGCATTGCCGGCGTCGGCGGAATCATCGATTTTTTCTGAGTCGTCTGGATTTGCCGTTTTACTTTCCGCAGGTTTATCGGCATTTTCGGTAATTTTATCCGCTTTTTCCGTCGGCGTTTCGTTTGCCGCGTTTTTGGCGGGAGGCTTCGGTTTTGCCCCGGCTTGCGATGCGGCCCCGTGCTTTGTGTCCGTCGAAACGGGGTTTGGCGCGTTAGCTTTGTCTTTTAAACCGCCGTTCTTTGCGGAGCCTTTTGTCCCGTTTTTGCGTTTGCGGCTTAGTATGCCGCGAATGCCTTTTTTATTTTCCGAAACATAGGCGGCGAGCTCTTCGGCCTGGGAAAGCTGGTCCTGCGCCGCAAGTTTTTGGACCTTTTTGAGGCGCACATTGTATATTATGCCCAAGGTCTGCACGGCGATAAGGGGAGTTACCGAGATGAACGCGATTATCCCGAAGCCGTTGGTCAAAATCGACTGAGCGTTGTCTCCCGCGGTTTTCGCCACCGCCTGCGCCGTGCCCAATGTCAGCGGCGTCAGAAACGCCGAGGTCAGGGCGCCGCCGCTTACCCCTCCCGAATCGAAGGCGAGCCCGACGAAAAGGTTGGAGTTGAATTTCATCATAATAAGGGATATAGCGTAAAGCGGCACTAAAAACCAAAGTATATTGACTTGGGTAAGAATTTTTATTATGGAAAGCACCGCCGCGAAGCCTATGCCTATCGCCAGCGTCATGCGTATTGTCAGTTTCTTTATATGTCCGTTTGTGATTTCCTCGAGCTGCTCGCCTAAAACGGTGACCGCGGGCTCGGAAAGCGTAATAGCCGCGCCTAAAATAAAGCCTATGATTAGCAGCAGCCACTTAAACCAGTGGGGGCGGGACGGGTCGAGGAACACCTCGCCGATATATTTTCCCGCAAACGCGAAGCCGAAATCTATGCCCGACAAAAATATCAAAAGCCCGAAATAAACGGGGATTGTGCCCAAAAGCATGCGCACAAATTCTTTTTTGGGGAGCTTTATGACAAAAAACTGCAGCGGCAAAAAAACAATCACCACTGGGAAAAGCGCCAGCGCGACGCCGCTCAGGTTTTCTAAAACCACTTTGCCGAAGCTTGACTCCATGCCCGGAGTATATGGTCCTGCGGGAGGAATTACGCCGCCGTACACGGCTTTCATGATTATGCCGTAAATAAACAGCGCCAAAATAGGCCCTACGGAGGCTATGCCGATTATGCCGAAGGTGTCGTCGTTCGTTTTGCGCCGGGACATCGTGCCCGAAACGCCGAGTCCCAGCGCCAAGATGAAGGGCACCGAAACGTCGCCCGTGGTCGCGCCGCTGCCGTCGAACGCCAGCGCCACAAACTGCTCGGGAACGAAAATAACGGTAAGAAAAATCAACGCGTAAAGGGCTGCGAAAACTACCTTGATGCTTATATCTTTCATTATGCGGAACAAAGCGAAGCCTACGAAAACGCCCACGCCCGCGCCCATCACCCACACAAAAACGGTTTCGTTTATGACGTCCATAATCATATGGGTCTGGCGCGCCAAAACCGACAGCGCGGGCTCGGCTACGGTGGCCAAAAGCCCGAACAAAAACCCGAAAAAGATTATGACAGCCGCTTTTTTGAATTTTATGAGGGAACGCCCGACAAGCTTGCCTATGGGCAGTATGCTTTCGTCAAGGCCCACCAAAAAAATCGACTGTCCGACCACGACGGAAAAATAACCGACCGCCAGTTTGACGTAATCCGCCGGGTTTTCC
>DAITPX010000077.1:6863-7173 GCA_036833365.1 Clostridia bacterium
GGTGGTTTTTGACAAGGCGAAAATCATGAAAAAAATTCCGTCCAAAAGCTTTTCGGGAGAGGGGCAAAGGGCAATAATATTATTTGCCCTTTGCCCTAAGCTCGCCGAATTAAATTATTTTTTTTTGGCTGTGGAAATGCAAAATTTGCCAAACGGAAAGCATATCGGAAATTAAATTCGCCTGCCGAAATCCTACGCTAAAAAGGCAATGGGTTAATATGAACGAAAAGGAAAAATTGCGCCGTAGATTTTTTCGCCGCAAAATGCGTGGCGCTTAAATTTTGGGGCGGTGCAGTCTTTAAGGGCATTT
>DAITPX010000078.1:0-7069 GCA_036833365.1 Clostridia bacterium
AGCCGTCGACCTCCGTCGAGCGCACCGCAAAGGTAACGCAGCCGCTTGTCACGCATTGGATGGCGTCGTTCATGTTTTTGATGTTTTCTTCCGCCGAAACATCGGGATTGTAGCTCAAAACGGCGGCAAGCCCCTGAGGTATGTCAGTCGTGGGCACGACCAAAATATTTTTGCCCGGAACCAGCGCCCTGGCCTGTTCCGCTGCCAAAATTATGTTCTTGTTGTTTGGAAAAACGATTATGCTTTCGGCGTTAATGCGTTTTATCGCCGAGCTTATGTCGTTTGCGCTGGGGTTCATGGTCTGGCCGCCCTCTATGATTTGGTCTACCATCAGGTCTTTGAATATTGCCGAAAAACCCTCTCCCGCGCACACCGACAAAAGCCCTATCGGCTTGCGCTCGGATTCGAGCTTTCTGCGCAGCTGACGATTTTGCTCCAGCATATTCTCGATTTTTACGCGGTCGACCTCGCCCAGCTCCAAGGCATGCGAAAGCGCTTTGCCGGGGTTATTCGTGTGAACGTGTACCTTGACAAGGTTCAAGTCGCCCACTACCACTACGCTGTCGCCCATTTCGTTAAAGGTCTGGCGCAACTTGTCGATGTCAGTAAGCGTTGTTTTTTTGTAAATATTGGTTATAAAAAATTCCGTACAGTACCCGAACTCGATGTCATCCAACGAGTCGTAATCGATAAAAAGATGGCTTTCGTCCACTTCCGCTGGAGCTACCGTCGTGGTGCTGTTGGAAGTGTTGTATTCCTCCGCGCCCGCGACCTCCTGGTCGAGGTAACCCGATAAAAGGCCCTTAAAAAAGATTACAAGCCCCGTTCCGCCCGAGTCCACCACTCCCGCTTTTTTGAGCACGTCGAGCATTTCGGGGGTCTGCGCCAGAATCTCCTGCCCCGCTTCTATTAGCTGCTCCAAAAATTCCTGATACGAAAGGGGCCTGCGCGAAATTTCGAGGGCCGTTTCGCTCATAACGCGTATAACGGTGAGTATTGTGCCTTCCTTGGGCTTGGAAACGGCGCTGTAAGCCAATTCCGTCCCCCTTTTCATCGCGTTTGCGAAAAGCTTTATATCAATTTCGTTGGAAGTCGCGATTACAGTCGAAAAACCCTTTAGTATCTGCGAAAGAATAACGCCGCTGTTTCCCCTTGCGCCCTTGAGCGCTCCCTGAGCTATTGCGTCGGCGAGTTCGCTCATGCTGGCGGTCGTCAGGTTGTTGAGTTCGTTTACGACCGATTTCATCGTCAGCGACATGTTTGTGCCCGTGTCGCCGTCGGGTACGGGGAATACGTTTAGTGCGTCTATTTGAGTTCTGTTTATATCCAAAGAAATTGCGCCTGCAATGACCATGCGTCTCATTACGGCGTGACTGACAAACTTATCCGAGGCCGTGCGTGCTGCTGCCATAGTTTCTCCTTGATGTTATAATTTTACGCCTACTACGTGAACGTTTATTTGCTCGACTATCATACCCGTAAATTTTTCCAACCCGTATTTTACGGTGCTTTTCAAACTTGCGGCAACGGCGGAAATCGACACCCCATACCTAAAAACAACATATAAATCTATATATATTCTATCCCCTTTCGTCATAATCCTGACCCCGCGGCTTTTGCTGTTTCTCTTAAACAAATCCGCCACCGTGTCAGAAAATTTCCGGGGGACTTTATCCACAACACCATAGCAGTCCAACGCCAGATGCCCCGCGAGCGAGGCGACGACATCGTCGGTTATGGTGATGCTTCCGTATGAGTTTTGCGTTCTTAGCGACATAAAAGGCACCGTTCCTCCAAAAAATTTGAGCAACTCTATAATACATTAGTTTGTCTATTTTTACAAGCGATTTTCCAACATTAGCCCCCAAATTGGATATATTCTCAAAAAAATTTTGATAAAATCAGTTGCCAAAAACGGTCGGCAATGTTATTATGTACAAGATGATCAAACTAAAAAAGCGTCTTAAACGGGAGGTGTTACAATTGTCAAAAGAATGCGCAATCTGTGGAAAAAGCAAAATGAGCGGCAACCTGGTTTCCCACTCGAAACGTAGGACTCCCAGAAGCTACAACGCAAACCTGCATAAAGTCAAGCTCGAAATCAACGGCAAGCTTTCCAACGAATATGTATGCACCCGTTGCCTGAGAACCGCCAACAAAACCAACAACGGCTAAATCCGCATTTAAAGCCGCGGCCTTAAAATTAAGGCCGCTTTTTTATTTTTAGTATCATTTTTGTAAATCCGCAGGCAGCCTGCATTTGCTGACCTGCAACATATTTTTCGTAAGCAATCCGTTTCGTTAGTGCAAAGTATTTATATTTTAATTTACTCGGCAATTCCGCGCCTTTGAAGAAAACTTTCTCTTTTCCGAACAAGTAATTTATACGCACGGCATGCGATTATTCAAACAAGCGAATTAACCATTGATTTTTGGCAATACCTTTGTTATACTTTAAATAAAACGAAGGAGCGGCACAATGAGTTTTTTAACGCTTTTTACCGAGGGCAACACTTTTTTCTGGCAATGGGAAGTTGATTTGATACTTGCGCTGCAAAAAATAGGCGGGTTTTTGGAAACGGTTTTCAAAGCCGTAACGATGCTGGGCGAGGAATATGTGATGATTGCGGTTTTGGGGTTTTTGTATTGGGCTTACGAAAAAACCTTCGGCGAATTTGTAGGGTTCAACCTGCTGGCCGCAAACGTCTTTAACCCAATGATAAAAAATATCGCCAACCGCAGGCGCCCCTATTTCGACCACCCGCAAATCGAGTGCAAAAAGCCCGTGGAAGCCGACGCGGGGCTCTATGACGCCGTAGCGCAGGGTTTTTCCTTCCCGTCGGGGCATTCGTCGGGCTCTGCCTCTCTCTACCCCTCACTGCCTTTTTACAGGCGAAAAAAATGGCTGATTGCCATCGCCGTAATCGTTCCGTTTTTGGTCGGGCTGTCGCGCGTTTATCTGGGCGTGCATTATCCCACCGACGTCTTTGCTGGCTGGGCGCTTGGAATCGCGGTCGTCGCCTTGGTATATTGCCTGCGCAAGACTGTCAAAAACAAATATATCGTGTACCTCTCCTTTTTGGGCATCGCGCTTTTGGGCTTGTTTTACTGCAAAACCAACGATTATTTCACAAGCCTGGGGATGCTCGCGGGCTTTATCGCGGGAATTTATTTTGAGGAAAAAACCGTAAAATTCAATAACACGCGCGTTTGGTGGCGCATGGTTTTGCGCGTCGTTATCGGCTGCGCGCTTTACCTCGGCGTCAACACTCTCCTCAAGCTGCCCGCTTTGCTTTTCTCGGGCGGCGCCGAATGGCTTGAAGCCCCGAGCGCGGGCAATTTCGCTTTCAGAGCGGTTCGTTACGCAGTGACAACATTCCTCCTTATCGGCGTTTACCCGCTTTCCTTCAGGATATTGGACAAATATGTCGCAGAGCCTAAAGCGAAGTCAAAAATAACCGTTAAATCCTGAGCTTAAGCGAATTAAAAGCGGTATACCTGCGAAAATAGACGAAAAATGATAAAAAAACAAAATCCGTTTTAAACTAAAAAACGGATTTTTTTGTAGGTTATTTCTTGCACAAATGTCTTCTGAAAATAAGCTTGAACAACGGCCTTAAGACCGTTGGAGCCTTGAAACATATTATTTTCATCTATCAACCCCCTCCGCTTTGTAATATAATATGCGGCGGACGTCAAAAAGGTTTCTAGCCGCGGAGTTTTTTTATCATTTCGGCTTTGTCGGCGGCTTTGAATACCGTGTTTCCCGCTACGAGGCAGTCCGCGCCCGCGGCTACGCATTGGGAGGCAGTAGTGGGGTCTATGCCACCGTCCACCTCCAAAATAATATCCCGCTTGCCAACAAGTTTTTTCGCCTCGAAAATTTTTTCAAGCGCCATCGGCATAAATTTTTGTCCGCCGAAGCCCGGCTCGACGCTCATAATCAAAATCAAGTCTAGCAAATTTATATATTTTTCTATGGCGCTTACCGGAGTGTTGGGCTTGACCGAAACGCCCGCCTTTGCGCCCAGCGCGCGGATTTGCTTTAAGGCGTTTTCGGCGTTTTTGGCCGCTTCGACGTGGATTGTAAGATAATTCGCGCCCGCGGCGACAAATTCCTTTATGAATTTTTCGGGCTCGGTTATCATCAGGTGCACGTCCAGCGGAATCTTCACTCGACGCTTGAGGTCGGACACCATTTTCATTCCGAAGGTGAGATTCGGGACAAACACCCCGTCCATTACATCGCAGTGCAGCATATCCGCCCCGCTTTTTTCAAGCATAACGGCGTTTTCGCCCATAAAGGCGAAATCGGCTGATAATATCGAAGGTGAAATCAAAACTTTTTTCATTATTCGTGGATTTCCTTTTCTACTTTATTTTATCTTTTGAGTTTTGTTGTAAATTGGTTTATGTCATACTAAATATTCTTTATTTTAACAGAATTAAAGCAAAATTAGACAATTAGGAGCCTGTCTAGGGCTTAATACATCGTTCTTTCCTTGTCCTTAAGCTCCTTGAACAAATCCAGATAGCGCTCATACCGTTCGGGGCAAACCCGCCCATCCTCCACGGCCTTTTTGACTGCGCAGCCGGGCTCCGCAGTGTGCGTGCAGGTTTTGAATTTGCATTGGGCGCCGAATTCGGCAAAATCGCCGTAATAAGAATAAAGGTTGCCCGACGTCACGCCCTCTCCCGTCTCGAGCAGCGAAAACCCCGGGGTGTCTAAAACGAAGCTGTCCTTGCCCACGGCGAAAAGCTGAGTGTGCCTTGTGGTGTTTTTGCCACGTGAAATTTTGGAAATAGCGCCCGTTTCGCCTTTATATTGCGGCATAATTATATTCAAAATCGAGGTTTTGCCCACGCCCGACTGCCCCGCGAAACACGTTATTTTGCCCGACAAAGCCTCTTTCAGTTCGTCGATGCCCTTGTTTTTGTGCGCGGAAACGATCACAAGCCCGTCCACAAGATTAGCGTAGTTGGACTTAACGCGCTCGAAAAAATGCTCCGACGCGGCCTCGCATTTGTTTATCACCAAAACGACGGAGATTTTTTCCGTCAGGCAGTTTATCAAAATTTTGTCCGCCAAGAGAAAATCCGCGGGAGGCATCGGCGCTGTGACGAGGCAGACTTGGTCTATGTTTGCCGCGACAGGGCGAATCAGCCTGTTTTTGCGCGGCAAAAGCTCCTCTATCGTGCCCTTGGTTTTGGTTATTTTTTGCACGGCGACATTGTCGCCCACAAGTATTTCGTTTTGGGCATGGCGGATTTTTTTACGCGCGACGCATATAAAGACGTCCTCGCCGAACGCCACTTCAAAAACCCCGCCCACGCATTTTACAACCTTGCCGTTAATTATTATGAATATCCTCCAACCAAAAAATTTCTTTTAAAAAATTCTATTACTCAAACCGAAATTTGTCAATCCGTTTAATAACTAATTCAGTTTTTAAGATATTTTCCGATTAAAAATAACCCGAAAAATTTTTCGGATTTAATTTATGCAGGAATTTCCGTTCGTTAATCTCCATTAAAATTCGTCTTAAATAAAATAATTGAAACACCGAAAAAATCAGCAGTTATTACCGTTGTTCGCGCCGCTTTTCGCCAGGTATTTTCGCCTTAACTGCCCGCACGCCCCATCGATGTCCGCGCCCGTCTGGCGCCTTACCGTTGCCGAAACGCCCAATTTTTCAAGTTTTTCGGCGAAAGCATAGGCGTTTTTACTCGGAGTCGGCTTGTGGTTGCTTTCCTTGACGGGGTTGAGCCTGATCAAATTGACGTGCGCCGACATACCCCAAAGCAATTTGGAGAGATTTTCCGCGTCGGCGAAGCTGTCGTTTATGCCGTCTATCAGCGTATATTCGAAATAAACCCGCCTGCCCGTTTTGCCGAAATAATTGCGCGCGGCGGCGATTACGTCGGCGAGCTTGTTGGCCTTTGCCACGGGCATAATCCGCTCGCGGGCCTCCTGCGTAGGCGCGTGGAGGGAAACGGTCAGGTTGACCGGCAGGTTTTCCTCCGCGAGCATGAGCATTTTGTCCACAAGCCCCGAGGTGGAAAGAGAAATATTTCTGCACGAAACGTTGAGCCCGTCCTTGCCGCTGACAAGGCGCAAAAAAGCCACTACGTTGCCGTAGTTGTCGAGGGGTTCGCCGCTGCCCATAAGCACGATGTTTGTGACGCCCCTTTCGCCGCCCGCATCACGGTTTGCCGCCGTCACCTGCGAAAGGATTTCACCCGCACTGAGGTTCCGGACAAGCCCTCCTATGGTGCTTGCGCAGAAAGTGCATCCCATGCGGCAGCCCACCTGCGTTGAAACGCACAGTGTGTTGCCGTAAGCGTAGCTCATCAAGACGCCCTCGATTATATTGCCGTCGGAGAGTTTGTAAAGGTATTTTACGGTCTTGTCGGCGCCGACGATTTTTTGCTCGATAACGAGCCCCTGCGCAAGGTAGTTTTGTTTCAAAACGGCGCGGAATTCCTTGGCGACATTGGTCATTTCGTCAAAGTCACGCCCCTTGTTGAGCCAGTCGTAAATTTGGCGCGCAACGAATTTGGGCTTGCCGAATTTGGCAAGCTCTTCCTCAAGCTGCGTTAAATTGTAATCCAAAAGCAATTTCATTTTTTTATTTTCTTTTCAATTTAGCGATATAATACCCTTCTGTTTTGTCGATGTGGGGGTAAAACTGTTTTTCGCCCTCTATTTCGCCGAAACGCGGCAATGCGAATTTTTGAAACGCGAAATCCGCCCTATTTTCCAACAAATGCCGAACCGCCTCACCGTTTTCCTCGTTAAAAACCGTGCAGGTGGAATAAACCAGCGAGCCGCCTTTTTTGACGTAACGCGCGGCGTTTTGCAATATGGATTTTTGGAGGCGGGACAGCTCGGCAACGTCGTTTTCGGTTTTGAACAATTTTATGTCGGGCTTGGAATGAAACACGCCGAAGCCGCTGCAAGGCGCGTCGCAAAGGACGGAATCAAATTTTTCCTCAAAACTTTTTTCGAAAACCGTGGCGTCTGAAAGGCGGATGGAAACGTTTTTTACATTCATGCGGCGGGCGTAGG
>DAITPX010000079.1:0-6920 GCA_036833365.1 Clostridia bacterium
CGATTTAATCGCTTATTTTATCCTATGTAAACTCTAAAAAATGCGTTAATTATTTTGATGAGAAGGAAAATTTACGCCGCTAATGTGAAGTAAAAAACTTCGTTTTGGGATAACCGCTTTAATAAAAATAAAAGAAATTTGGAATTAGGCGGCTAAACCGCAATATTTTGATTTTATAATGCCGCATTATAAAATGACAAATAAAGAAACAAGCCTGATATACTTTAAAGTTTGTTGCAAAAATCCGGCAAATGGGGTAAAATTAGTTAGTCGACGAGTACCCGTAGTTCAATGGATAGAACGTCAGACTCCGACTCTGAAGGCTGCAGGTTCGATTCCCGCCGGGTACACCAATTCAAAAGCCGACCCTTTCAAACAAGGTTCGGCTCTTTTTGTTTGTCAACTTTGCGGACAGATTCAAAGACAACAATATACATCATAGCTATAACGCGTTTGTTATTGCGGTTAAGCTTGCTTTTAAAAAAAAGCGAATGAAAATCTTGAAGCGTTAGGTTGAACTCTTATTTATTTCTGGTTTTTTATGATATAATTATTAAAACTATTAAAGCATCGAAGGGATATAAACATGAAATTTATAGATACATAAGACGAAATAGTCAAATATTTTTATTCATCTGAATTTGATATTGAAATTTGGCATTGTTGTGCCGAACGGATTTCCCCTGACTTGTATGGAAAAGTTAAAACGGATATATCCGGCTATAATTACGATACCGATATATTGCCCTTAGTAAAATCAGCTTTAAAAGCGACAGAAAAATAAGAGCCGTTCATAATTCATTTCAATTTGTTTCAAAAAATTTCGAGGAAAAATTTATCGCGAATTTTGGAGCAGATTTGGATGTGGACATCATATTGTATTTAGGTTTGGCTAGTGGTGCGGGCTGGGCGACAACTCTTGACAAGGATGGATGGCTTGAATGGTGTAGAAATAACCTGTCTAGCATAAAACGGGAGTATGCCAAAAGAATAGCAAGCTATACGAGCGGTCAGGATTTTTTTGGAGATTTATATATTTATAAGGGATATTCCGATGTCGGATACTATTTGGGTTGCTAATTTGTAAAATTTCTTCTTGAGAGATATAGTATTTACGAAACGGCTCGTTTGTAAAATGACATATTATACGAAGAATTTGTTTTGTTTACGGATTGTGATACAACAGAATAACTTTGCATGATGGAAGGTAAGCTGAGCAAAAAATTGAGCAGGCAAGAATCCGTTTCATAATCCGTCGTTAGGAACGTAGTGTAAGCTTTTTTGCCGGCGTAAAATCGCTGTTTATAATTCGGGGTTTGTGATATAATTTTAATCGGCAAATCTTTTGAGCCAAACAAATAACTAAAATATGTATAAGGTGAGTAAAATGGTAATCGCGTTAATCGGCGAAAGCTGCACGGGCAAATCCAGCGTTTCGAAGGAACTGCAAAACAAATTGAATGCGAAAATTTATTCCGGCAAGGATTATTTGCGCCTGTCAAAGAGCGAAGAGGATTCCAAGTTGCAATTCAAAAAATTGCTTAAGGATAACGAAGAATCGCCGCAAAACATAATTTATATCATTTCCGAAGCGGAGCAAACGTCGTTCCTGCCGGAAAAAACAATCCGAATTTTGTTTACCGCGCCGCTGGAAACAATTAAGGAGCGGTTTTCAAAACGTATGAACGGGCATTTACCCGAGCCTGTCGCCAAGTCGCTGGAAAAAAAGCACGGCATGTTTGACAATATCGCATATGATTTGAATGTAAACGGCGAAATGCCTTTACAGGCTGTTTGCGACAAAATCCTTGGCTTTTTAAACTAACCACTTTGATTAGCGTTTATCCTACATACCCAGTTCCGCACTTTACTAAAAGTGGGCGCGGAACTTTAAATTTACAGCCAAATATAATTGTACAGCGCGTTTTTTGTTGTCATAGCCCTATAGCATAAAACGGTTCATTCATAAATTAATCGGCTTCATATGAATTAAAATTATAGATAGCATTCCTCATAAAATTACCGTCTTTCGAGAAACTTCAAAAGACATTTTTTAGCGGTTTTTTAAATTTGCCGCTTTTGATGTAAAGTCAATCTCATATTTTGTGCCGTGGTGGAACAGCACGCCGTCGGTCAGCCTGACGCGGAGTATACAGGTATCGGGGTCGGTTTCGTCCGTATGTCCGTTGCCGTACCATGCGGCAAAAACTTTGCGCAGCTTTGCGGCCGGCGCTTTGTTTTTGTCGTTGCGCGGATGTCCGATATTTTCGCCGATGCCGTGAGCGCTAAACCATTCGCCGCAAACTGCCACTTCGGGATTAACCCGCATGTGTCGCATTTTGTCGGAACGCGCGTAAGTTACGGTATAAAACGAGCCGCCCTCGTAATAGCCGTTTACGATGCGTACGCTCGGACGGTTTCCGTCAATTGTCGCAATAGAAATCAATACGTCGTGCCCGAACCGTTCATCCATAAGGGCGTATGCCTGAGTGTTTGATTTATCCATAATTTTCTCCGCAAAATAGAATTAATCCTTATAAACAGAATTTAATTTTTGATATTTCAAATTTTACCATAAAAAGTAAAAAAAAATATATAATAAAGCTAATTTGTTTAGAACGTTTCAGATTTGAATAAGTTAAAGGTGAAAAAATATTGATTTATAAAGTTTTGGCGAAAAATCTAAATAATTTTTATAAATTCTATTTCCTTTTTATAGTATAATCAAATTAGATTTTTGAAATTTTTATGATAGAATTTTATAACAATCAGGAAAAAGATCTTAAGCGGGCAAAATGAAAGGCGAGGAGAAATATGACGATAAAAACGGAACGGATTGACAACTTTAAAAAGTTTGGGCTTGGGATTTTTGTGCATTACGGGCTTTATTCGGCGCTGGGGCGGGGCGAATGGGCGAAATTTTTTGAAAAAATCCCCGACGCCGAATACGAAAAGCTTGTGCAAAATTTCGCGCCGAAAAAGAACTGGGCGGAGGAGCTTGCCGCCGCGGCGGCGGATTCGGGAGCCCGATATATCACTCTTACAGCGCGGCATCACGACGGTTTTTCTTTGTACGATACCGCGGGATTAAGCGATTTTGACGCGCCGCACGCGTGCGGAAGGGATTTGGCGCGAGAGTTTGTCGAGGCATGCCGCCACCATAATATCGCGCCGTTCTTTTATCACACGATGCTCGACTGGCGGCACCCCGATTATAAGGCGGATTTTTCGTCGTACCTAAGGTACCTCAGGGCGAGCGTGGAGGTTTTGTGCAAAAATTACGGCGAGGTGGGCGGTTTTTGGTTCGACGGCAACTGGGACAAAAAGGGCGCCGACTGGGAGGAGGGCGCGCTTTACGGGCTTATCCGAAAATACCTGCCCGGCGTGATAATAATAAACAACTCCGGACTCAACGCTTTGGGGCAAGCGGGGCACGGCGAGGTCGACTGCGTTACGTTTGAACGCGGGCGCCCCGACAAAGCGGCGGGCGGGCTGGCGTCGGAAATGTGCGAGGTAGCAGCGTCGCATTGGGGCTATGCCGCAAAAGACATAAGCTTTAAATCCCTGCGCGACATTTTGACGAGCTATATGGCATGCCGCAGGTATGGGGCGAATTTTCTTTTCAACATTGGACCTACGGGCGACGGAAGCCTTACCGATATGGATAAAGGGTATCTCGGCGCGCTGGGGGTTTGGAACCGCGCTTACGCTGAAGCTGTCACAGGCACCAAACCCGCCGAAATTCGTGCGGACGGTAATAATTTTCTGCTGACCGACGGAAAAAGCGCATATTATTTGTTCGGCGAGGTGGGTATGGGTACTGGCGGCGAAAACGTAACGGCTTTCGGAGAAGGCGCGCATGAAATCGGCTTGTCGGGGCTGACGGCGAAAGTAAAGCGCGTATATTGGCTCGATAACGGGGAAGAGCTCGCGTTCGGGCAAAACGGCAACGAACTAAAGATATCGCGCACGGGCTTTCCATACGGGGCGAACCTTGTGTGGCGCGTCGCCAAAATAGAATGCTAATAATTATTGGAATATAATTAAATACAAACATATTTGAAATGTAAATTATTATGGCGAAACGGCGGGTCGATTTTTAAGTTATACACCATATTGAAAAATACAAAATATAATAATTATCAATTATCGCGGGTGCCGTTTGTCCCGTACAAAATTTATTCGAATTATTTTTTTAAAACTTTAGAGTTTGGTTTTGTATTTTTTTGACGCTGGAAAGGTGCATGAACTTAAAACATCGGCAGGTAAGACATTATGAAAGAGTGAGAAAGCCTGTTTGAACGGCTGGGCTTTATATTATAGGTCGTAGCAAATTTTAGCTTGTTTTATTTATGATGACGCTTTTATTAAAAAAACGATAGATTTTATAGAAATTAGTTTTAATTAAAAAGAAAAAAGAATGTCTGAGAGAGACATTCTTTTTTCTTTTTAATTTGCGTTAAGAGAGTTTTTTAATTGCTGGTTTAAGCAGCTATTTTATAAATTTTCTGAGGAGCTTGGATTTACAATCCGTATACGGCCGGTATCTGATAGGCAGGTCTGTCCAGTTGGCTTTTTTGATGATACTTTTGTAATGGGTAAAAGTGTCAAAGCTGGATTTGCCGTGGTAGCTGCCCATGCCTGAAGCGCCTACGCCGCCGAAACCCATATGCGGGGTGGCGATATGCATGATAGTGTCATTGACACAGCCGCCGCCGAAAGAACAGGTACTCATAATTTTATCTTCCGTGGTTTTTTGGGAAGTGAACAAATATAACGCGAGGGGTTTGGGGTGGCGGGTAATATAGTCGATACATTCGCTTAGTTCTTTATAGGGTATAACAGGCAGAATCGGCCCGAAAATCTCTTCCTGCATAACGGGGGAATCCAGCGCGACGTCGTCCAATAAGGTTGGCGCAATAAATCTTCGGCTTTCGTCGGTTTGCCCGCCTGCAACGGCGGTGCCCGAATCCAGCAGGGCTACAAGTCTGCGGTAATGCCTTTCGTTGATGATGACGTTCATATCGCTCATGTCGCCGTTGGGAAAGAATTCCCCAATTGCTTTGCCGTAGGCGGCGATAAAGAATTCTTTTACGCTTTCGTGTATAAACAGGTAGTCGGGAGCAATGCAGGTCTGGCCCCCGTTCAAAACCTTGCCGAAAGCTATGCGCTTGGCCGCAAGCTCTATGTCGGCGGTTTCGTCCACAATGACCGGGCTTTTGCCGCCGAGCTCAAGCGTAACGGGTGTGAGATTTTGGGCGGCGCTTTCCATAACCAGCCGCCCAACCTCGGGGCTGCCCGTGAAAAATATATAATCGAAATGTTGTTTAAGCAGGTCGGTGTTTTCCTGACGCCCGCCTTCTACCACCGCTATATATTCGGGGGGATAAATTTCGCCCAAAATCCTTGCGATCGCGGCGCTTGTGGCGTACGTATAAGCCGAGGGTTTGACCACTGCCGTGCAGCCCGCCGAAATCGCGCCGATAAGAGGGTCAAGGCAGAGCAATACGGGGTAGTTCCATGGCGACATTATTAGAGCGCTTCCGTAAGGCTCAGGCAGAATATAAGATTTGGCCGAAAAATGCGACAGCGGGGTGGGTACGGACTTCCTTTTTATCCACGACGGAAGATGTCTGAGGTGAAAATTTATTTCGTTCAGCACCAGACCTGTTTCCGTCATATACGCTTCAACGGGGGATTTGTTCATGTCTTTCTTGAGGGCGTCATTTATGAGAGCCTCGTTTGCCTTCAGCGCGGATTGCAGTTTTTTGAGCATGGCTTTTCTAAACTTGAGAGGCCTTGTCGCACCCGTCAAAAAGTATTTTCTTTGATTTTCTATAAGCTTTGCAAAATCCATAAGTTACTCCTAAGTTATCTGGCTTTACGTATTTCTTTCTGATTTGTCGGAGCCGTTTTGTTCGGGGTTTGCTCCGGATTTTTTCTCATAGGTATCGATTGTGTTTTTGAAAACAAAATATCTGTCATACAAAAATTCGGTTATAAGGTTGAATACCATATTGAGGGCCTGGACCAAATACTCGTTCCAAAGCAAGGTTTCCACAAGATAGTTTCCGAGCAGGGTGGTTACGGGTGTGAATACCGCATAAAAAGCCAAAACCTTGAGCATCGCTATAGGAACATTGGCTGCGGATTTAAACGTAAAGCGGCGGTTGAAAGTGAAGTTCCATATAACGGACAGTATAAGAGAGGTAAGGTAACTGACCCAATAATCCAGATGCAAAAGCTCGTTCATCAGGGTAAAGCTGGCGATTTGTATTATTCCCGCGCTGCAGGAAAACAACACAAATTTGAGTATCCGTAAGATTTCCTTCCGTCGATCGTTTTTCATATATCAATCCTCCGATTTTTTGGAATATTTGCTTTTGTAGACGAACCGCATGAGCGTCGTGTCAAGCGCCGACAAAACGGGACGTATGCCTAACGCCCTTGTGTGGAGATAGCATACGCAGGCTTTTTCAACAAGCAGTTTGAGGGCTTCGCAGTCGCCTTGGCTGCCGGCGCGGCATACGGCTCCCAGGCCTTTGACCAAAACGGCGCTATGCTTTTTCAGCCCCTCGGTCACGGCGGAAAGAGAACTTTCGACAGTGACTAATTTTGCTCCTATCATTTGGGCCATATCGTCCAATTGCGCGCGGAAATATTTGACCGAATTGGATACGGCGATTACCTCGGGGGCGGAGGAGTAGGACACGTAAGGGAAAAGCGGCGCGATTTGCTCCGTTAGTTTTTCCAAACGGTCGGATTGGTCAATAATAGAGCCTTCGGGCTGCCCTTTGACCGCTTCCCTGCATATTGTTTCCAACAATTTAGCCCGTTCGAAAGCCTCGTCCTTGTTTCCGGCGACGATAACGGCCCCGTGATTTTTCAGCAATACGACGTTGGCGCCTCCCGCAAAGGCT
>DAITPX010000080.1:0-6569 GCA_036833365.1 Clostridia bacterium
GTTGCGGTTTGCATAAAAATCACTCCTCTTAACAATATAATATGTTCCGTCCCGCCGAAAATGAGAAAACCCAAATCTCAAAAACCGCCCGAAAATTTAATTTTGAATAATTTTATGAAAGATTCAAACTAAATATTAAATAAAAAATATTAATTATCGCTCCGCGCCAAATAAGGTTTCTCTCTTTGCCTCGTCAAGTTAGTCGTTGAGCGCCGCAGAATCGCCCGACAAAACCGATTTTTAAAAAAATAAAAAACTCCGCCCGCGCGAGTTTAGTAAGAACCAAATTTCAAAACACTCAAATTATTTATCGGTTCTTTGGGCGATTTTGAGCATTTCGTCCTGCTTGCCGAGGGCGACTATATGGTCGTTCGCCTCAAATTTGTAGCTCGGCTGCGGCGAGGGGAACAGCTTCCCGTCTTTTTTTATCGCCAGAATGTTTATATGAAATTTGCTCCTTATGTTCAGGCTTTCGATTGTGCTGCCTTTCCATTCGGGCAAAATCGGGATTTCCACGATGGAATACTGCCCGTCCAGCGGGATAAAATCGAAAATATTGTTTCCGCTGTATTTGACCGCCAAAATTTCCGCCACGTCCTTTTCGGGATAAACCACTTCGCTTGCGCCCACGCGTTTCAAAAACTTGGCCTGCGTTTCGCGGCTTGCCATCGACACGATTTTTTTTGCGCCCATTTCCGAAAGCAGTGAGGTTATTTCGAGAGACGACTGAAAATTTTCGTCGAACGCGACAAAACACACGTCGAAAGCCTCCGCCCCGATAGCCTTGAGCACGTCGGGGTTGGTGCAGTCGCCTATCTGCGCGTTGGCAAATCGCCCCGCGACTTCCTCAACGGCCGCGGCGTCCTTGTCTATGACCATTACGTCGTTGTTGAGTTCCAAGAGTTTCGCGGCAAGGAATTTACCGAACCTTCCCATGCCTATTACCAATACCGATTTCATTTTTCCCTCCGTTTAGATTTAAAAGCCTCAGCCTATCACGATGTTTTCCACAGGGCGTTCCACGGGAGGCGCGGGTTTTTTATTGGCGAAAACCATAACCAGCGTAAGCACCCCGACCTTGCCGCCGAACATTAACAGCGACAAAATAGCCTTCGAAGCCGCCTTAAGCGTGGGGGTGACGTCGAGCGACAACCCTACGTTCGACAGCGCGGAAAACACCTCGTAAAAAACCTCCTCAAGGTTAAGTGGCTCGATTGCGGCTATAATTAGTCCGCTTACCACCGCCGCTAAAATATAAATCGACACAATAGCAAATGCCTCGCGCACGGTGGTTTCGTCAAGCCGCCGTTTGCCCAACACTACGGACTGCCTGCGGCGTATGAGGCTTGCTATAGTAAATATCACCACTGCAAAAGCGGTGGTTTTTATTCCGCCCGCGGTGGAGCCCGGCGAGCCGCCGATAACCATCAACGCCATCGTCAGAAGCCTCGAGCTTTCGGACAGCTCCGTTTGGCTGACCGTAAAAAATCCCGCGGTACGCGGCGTCACCGACTGAAAAAACGCCGCCATTATTTTTTGCCACGGGTTCATGGCTGCGAAAGAATTGTTCCATTCAAAAACTAAAAACAGCGCCGCGCCTCCAGCGATGAGGACAAGTGTCGTCCAAATTACCGTTATGGTATGCAACGAAAGTTTTTTATAATTGAATTTTTTTTCGACCAGATCGCTCCAAACCAAAAATCCAAGCCCGCCCGTAACAATCAAAATCATGATTACTATATTGACAAGCGGATCGAGGGCGAAAAGCGACAGGGACGAAAAGGGCTTGATTGCGCCCAAAAGCTCGAATCCGCAATTGCAAAAAGCCGAAACCGCGTTGAAAACCGCCGCCCAAACGCCGTGCGCCCAGCCCAAAAGCGGAACGTATTTAAAAGCCAAGAGAAATGCCCCGATGGTCTCGAACGAAAGCGTCACCGCGGCGATATATTTTACAAGCCCGACCGCCACGCCGATTTTGGGCGAGGAAGCCGACTGCGCCAAAAGTGTTTTTTCCGACAGCGTCAAGTGGTGCCTGACAAAAATCAAAACCATCGTCATCAGCGACATAAAGCCCATTCCGCCGATTTGTATAAGCAGCAGTATTACCAGCTGCCCGAAAAAGGTCCAGTGTGTAAAGGTGTCGTAAACGGACAGCCCCGTTATGCTCGCCGAGCTCGTCGAAGTAAACAGCGCGTCGATAAAAGGGGTCGCACGGCCGTTTTTCGCGCTTACTGGCAGCGTCAGCAAAACCGCCCCCAAAAACACAACGGCCAGATACGCCAAAACTATTATCTGATAATTCGTCAGCTTTCCTCTGATTTTATTTACCATTTTTAAAGTTTTACCTATCGTTTTTGAAAAAGTATAAACAAGTATCTCACTTCGCGCCGGTTTTGTCAAGCGGGCACATCGCGCCTTAGTCACTCCACTTTATTTAAAGCTCAGTTTGAAAAAAATACTCGCTTGTTCAAGCCCCGATTAAACATTGACAATAATTAGATTGCGTAAATCGGTCTTTTTTCCGCTTCTCAAAGCAAAATAAAAAAACCGAAATTTCATTCGGTTTTTATTAGAAGTTTTATACTTACGGCGCGGTTACGGTAATTTGAAATGTCAGCGTTAAGTCGTCTGTCGTAATATCCGTCGTGCCGTAAGTATATATTGCTTTCAGATCATATGTGCCCGCGCTGCCGGCGGTAACGGTGCTTCCCGATACGGTTATTCCCGAACTAACAACCTCATATTTAATGTAGTCTCTGTTAAAATTATGCCTGCCTTGCGCGATAAATAAGCTTTCAAAAATTTCTCTCGTTAGGGCGCTTATGTTTTTGCTCTCGCCCGTAGTCATGGCGATAGTTTTTCCCGAACCTATTATGTTCACCGTATTTATGCCAAGGTTTTTATAAATAATCCTGCTTGTTACCGATGTTTCAACGGTCCCCGTGCCATAACTGCAATCATTCAAAACTATCACCGAATTACCCAAAGCTTTGCATATGCCATCTCCATTGTTTCCAAGTTTTACATTGTCAAGATAAACTTTGGCGTCACCGCTGACATTCAACGAACTGTTTTCCGCCAAAGTCGATTTTATTATGCAGTTTCTAAAATACGATTCCTCACTGCCGCTTATAGTCAAGGGCGCGTTCCCCTCCAAATCTATATTTTCAAGGATAAGCGACGCATAATTTCCGACGGTAAAGTCGCATTTAACTTTAGGGCGCTTAAAAGTCCCGTCACTGTTTAGCTTGGTAATACCCACAATACGGATTGTTCTGGGAGGCACGGTAAAGCTGGTTATATCATAGGTGTTATCGTTTGCCTCCAAAAAAATAGTTTCGTCACGCACCGTGTGGCTTATTCTATCCAAAAACTCTTCGGTAGTTTTCACAATCTCTCCCACCGCGACGGTGCATTCGGCGCTGACGCCAGAGCTGTTGGTCATCGCCCTGAGCGTAGCCGTTCCTTTTCCGACAACCTTTATGACCACCGAACGGCTGTCCGCCGTAGGCACTACCGTAAACACGTTTTCGTTTGACGACGACCATACGACCTCCGCCGTCGCCGCCTCGGCGTCAAGCGTCGCAAAAACGTTCCCAAAAATCGCCTGCTTTGCGCCGTCATACCCGCTCGGTACAATAATATCGAGGTTGTACGTCGACCGCTCTATGGTTTTCGGCCTGACTATTTTTACGCTTATCATGGTGGTGGCCATAATATGGTTCGTCCCCGTTACGCAGGTCACTGTCACCGTTCCTTCGGTTATGCCTTTTACGACAGCGGTCTTTCCGTTGCTTGCGGGGGTTATGGTTGCTATACGTTCGTCGCTGATGTACCAGGTAAAGGTATCCACCGCTTCGGTGGGGTAAACGTTCGCGGCGAGTTCCACGGTCTGCCCTATGACGATTTCGGGCGCGGGCAGCACTATTGCCATGTGGGTGACGTTGGGCTCCGTTACGGTGACGGTGCAGGTCGCCGTAAATCCGCCTTCCTGGCTTGTCGCCGTAATAGTGGCGGTGCCCATGTTTTTGGCTTCCAGCATTCCCGTGTATTTGTCGATTGTGGCTACGTATGGGGTGTCGGAGTACCATGTGACCGTTTTATTCGACGCGTTGGTGGGGTAGAAGTTTACTTCGATTTGACTTGCGGCGCCTTTCGCCACCGAAATTTCGCTCTGCGGTATCGAAATAGTAAGTAGCGTTACATATTTTACGGTCACCGTGCAGCTCGCCGTTTTCTGCCCGTCCTCGGTAGTCGCCGTTATCGTCGCATTGCCCGCGTTATGCCCTGTCACCACGCCTTTGTCGCTGACGGAGGCAATGCTTTCATCGCCGCTTTCCCAAACGATTTTTTTGTTAGAGGCGTTCGCGGGCTCAAATATGGGCTGAAGCGTAAGCGTGTACCCTTTGGCGACTTCCGCCGTTTCGCCGGCGAAGGATATGCCCTCGACGGGGATTATTCTGACGTCAAAGTCGCAGCTTGCCCTTTTTTCAATCGTCCCGTCCTTTGCTATAGCGATAACGGTCGCCTGCCCCTCGCTGAGGGCGGTGACAAGCCCGCCTTGGTCGACGGTCAGCACCGACTGGTTTGTCGAAACCCAGCTTATCTCCACGCTCGCGTCGGGGGCGGAAGCCGCCCCGTTTTGCCTGTAAGCCACGGCGGTTATCCGGAGCGTTTCGCCTACTCCTAGGTCCCCGCTTGTTTGGCTTATCGAAACGGAAGAGAGCTCGCCTCCCATTAGGTCGCAGGCGGCAAGGCTTAGAACCAAAACCAAAACTGCTGCCAACGCCAAAATTTTAAATTTATTTTTCATACGTTCACCAAAAGTCCTCAAAAAATGAATGCACACTTAATTTATTATACTATACGCACGCCGTTTTTTCAACTATTTTGCCGATTTCTTAATGCGCGCGTCTTGCAAAGCGCCGTAATAAGTGGTACAATTTGATTTAATATTAGGGAAAGGAGTTAACGCGCCATGAATTTTCTCAGTTTCGGCAAATTCAGCCAAATCGAATACAAACGCATGGATTTCGCGGCGGTAAAAAGATGCCTGAGGATCTTAATCAGACAGTTTGAAAGGGCGGAGGATTTTGAGTGCGCGGAAAAAGCGCTGCTCGGTATCGAAAGATTAATGTCCGAGGTCCATACAAACGCCACGGTATGCAGCATACGCCACACGGTAAACACCGCCGACGTCTTTTACGAAAGCGAAATGAAATTCATCAACAAAAGCCTCGTCATGATGATGGGCGTATCCAAAAGATATACGAAATGCCTTCTGCGCACGCCGTACCGAAAACAATTTTCCGACAAATACGGTGAAGTTATTTTCAAAAACGCCGAGGCCGACTACCGCCTCAGCTCGCTGAAGATTATCCCTCTCCTGCTCAAAGCTCTTGGCGTCCCAGTCGGTTGCCTTCGGCGGCGAAAAATGCAATTTCTACGGGTTGCTCAAGCATATGGAAAACCCGGGCCGCGAGGTGCGCAAGCAGGCGATGGCGGCGTGGTCGGAAGCTTACCGCAAAATCGCCCCGCGCCTAGACGCTATTTATGCAGGGCTCGTAAAGCTCCGCCGCAAAAAAGCAAAGCGCTTGGGCTTTAAAAATTACGTCGACATGGTTTACCTCGAAAGGTACCGCTTCGACTACAACGAAAAGGACGTGGAGTTTTTCCGCGGCGAGGTTCTGAAGCATATCACCCCGCTTTGCGCCGAATTGGTTAAAAAGCAGGCGGAAAGGCTGGGCGTGGACAAATTAAAGTATTACGACGAAAAATTATTCTTCCCCGAAGGCAACGCCGACCCGACGGGCACGCCGGAGGAGCTTGTCGCCGCCGCCCAAAAAATGTACCGCGAAATGTCTCCCGAGTCGGGTGAATTTTTCGATTTTATGGTGGAACACGGCCTGTTCGACCTCGAAACCAAGCTCAACAAGCGCTTGGGCGGTTATTGCACCGTGCTCCCGAGTTACGGCGCGCCCTTTATTTTTTCAAATTTCAACGGCACCGCTGCGGATTACGGCGTCCTGACGCACGAAGCGGGGCATTGTTTCAACAAGTATTTGGCGCTGCGCCAAAGCAAATTGCTTTCCACGGTCAACGCCACGTCCGAGGTAAGCGAAATTCATTCCATGACGATGGAGCTTTTCGCCCTGCCGTGGGCAAAGGAGTTTTTCGGCGAAAACACCGAAAAAGCCGTCTATGTCCAAATCGCCGACAGTCTTATGAGCATTCCTTATATGGCGTGCGTGGACGAATTCCAGCACAAGGTTTTTCTCGGCAAAAAAACCGATGCCGCCCAACTGAGAATCCTTTGGAGTAGTCTGGAGAAAAAATATATGCCGTGGCGCGACTACGGCGGCGACGAATTTTTGGAAAGCGGCGGTTTCTGGATGCAAAAACAGCACATTTTCCTCTACCCGTTTTATTACATAGACTACGCTCTTGCCCAGACCTGCGCCTACGAATTTTACGGCAAAAGCAAGGCCGACGGCAAGGCGGCATGGGGCGATTACGTCAAGCTTTGCAGGGCCGGTGGAAACGACACTTACCTCAATTTGCTCAGGTAT
>DAITPX010000081.1:0-6503 GCA_036833365.1 Clostridia bacterium
ATGCTTTCGTCGAGCCCCACCAGAAAAATCGACTGGCCCACCACGACGGAAAAATAACCGACCGCCAGTTTGACGTAATCCGCCGGGTTTTCCAGCGGGGCGACAAAAACGCAGACGATTATTATTATAGCGGCAAGCGGAAGGGACGAAAGCAGTGTTTCCTTTAGAACGCGTAAAGTCTTCATAATTAACATTATATAGATAACAAACGAACTAGGCAAGGCTTTTTAGGCGGCATGAATGAAATATTTGCGGCGGTGGTTTGGGGATTTGCGCGGATGGAAAATTAAGTAAAAAAATCCGAAAAAAAAGCTTTTCGGGCGCGGGATTAAAGGCAATAATCATTCTAATAGACCTTAATTTAGGAAATTTTACAGGAGGAAATCATATCAAATTAAACCGCTGACGCGCAAAAATTTTATCCGAACGGAGCAGGTTAATTTTTGAATGAAAATGCGTTTTAAAATACCTTTCGCCGTAAAGGCGGGGGAGTTAAATTTCCGGCGGGGGCAGTCTTTAAGGGCATTTCGTTGACAAAGATGTCCCAAAAGGAGTAGAATAAATCCAACAAATTATTTTTCTGAGGTTACCGCATGCCAAACAGCCTGATTTCGGCCGTAATCGAAATCGCGCCCGAAAGGGACGGGATTTTGATTTTCGGCTTCAAAATTTATTTTTACGCGATACTAATTACCTGCGGCATAGCCATAGCGATTATCATAACGTCGCGCCTCCTTAAGCGCAAGGGCCTACCGTCGAGCCAGTCGCTGGACTATGCGCTGTTCGTCATACCCGCCTCCATAATAGGCACGCGTATTTACTTTTTGCTGTTTCCGTACAGCAACATTTCATACGCGCAGTTCGAGCAAAGCTGGACGTGGGAAAACTTCTGGAATTTCCGCGGCGGCGGACTGGGGATTTACGGCGGCGTTATTATGGGGTATATCACCGTGTTTATCATAACCCGCGTTAAAAAACAGCGGTTTTACGAAATCGGCGACTCGGTTATGCCGGGACTTTTGATAGCGCAGAGCATCGGCCGCTGGGGCAACTTCGTCAACGGCGAGGCTTTCGGCAACGTCGTGACCAACCCGGGTTTGCAGTTTTTCCCTTATGCGGTCAACGTCGGCGGCGTATGGCACCAGGCGACGTTTTTTTACGAAAGCGTATGCACCTTTATAGGATTTTTTATCGCGCTTGAGCTGCTGCGCCACCCCAAATACCGCGACGGGCTCGTTATGTGCTTTTACGGCCTTTATTACGGCGTGGTAAGGCTTATTATCGAAGGCATGCGCACCGACAGCTTGTTTTTGAGGGTGCCGATTATTTGGGAAAGGCGTTTTTGGGAGACGGGAATCAGGATTTCCCAGGCCGTATCGATAATAATGATTGCAATGTCCGTTATAAGGTTTATTTACTTATACCGAAAAGAGTTAGGGGATTTGCTGAATAAAATTTTTAAGCGAAGGAAAACTAATTTAAACGCTTAGAAACGGAGGATAAAAAGGCTGTGAATCAAAGAAATTTGACCATGCTGACCGACTATTACGAGCTTACGATGATGAACGGTTACTACCGCAAGCACATGACGGACACCGTCGCCGTGTTTGACGTATTTTTCCGTACATACGAAGAAAGTAACTATGTAATAGCCGCCGGCTTGGAACAGGCTGTCCAATACCTTACGAACCTTCATTTTTCCGACGAGGACATCGAGTTTTTGGCGAAAACGAAGGAATTTGACGGGGATTTTTTGGAAAGCCTCAAGACATTCAAGTTTACCGGCAATATTTTTGCCGTGGAGGAAGGAACTCTTGTTTTTCCGACAGAACCTATTATGATTGTGGAGGCGTCGCTGGCCCAAGCCCAGCTTGTCGAAGGGGCGCTCCTTAATATCATCAATTTTCAGACGCTTATCGCGACAAAGGCCGCGCGCGTGGTCAGGGCGACTAACGGAGGCAGCGTTTTGGAGTTCGGCTTGAGGCGCGCACAGGCCCCGGACGCCTCGATTTACGGCGCGAGGGCTGCCGTGATAGGCGGATGCGACACTACAAGCAATGTTTTGGCTGCGCAGAAATTCGGAGTGCCGCCAGCGGGCACCCACGCGCACAGCTGGGTGATGTCTTTTCCGAGCGAGCTGGAGGCGTTCAGGGCGTACGCCGAGATTTATCCCAACAAGTGCCTGCTTTTGGCGGACACCTACGACACCTTGAAAAGCGGCGTGCCCAACGCGATAAAAGTTTTCGACGAGATGAAGGAGAAAGGGATTAAGCCTCTTGGAATCCGCCTCGACAGCGGCGACCTGGCGTATTTGTCAAAACAGGCTAGAAAAATGCTTGACGACGCTGGCTACAAAAAAGCCAAAATATGCGTAAGCGGCGACCTAGACGAATATGTTATAGAGTCGCTGAAGCTTCAGGGCGCGTGCATAGATATTTACGGCGTAGGGACCAAGATGATTACAAGCTCGCGCACCCCGAGTCTGGGCGGCGTTTATAAGCTTTCCGCCATAAAAGAGGCGGGCAGGTATATCCCGAAAATGAAGGTTTCGGACAACCCGATAAAAACGACCAACCCTTGCAAAAAAGCCGTTTACCGCATGATAGACAACAATACGGGCAAAGCGCTGGCCGACGTTATCACGGTTTTTGACGAGAAAATAGATGATACAAAGGACTACAAAATCACTTCCGAAACGGAGAGATGGAAGCAGATGACGCTGACGGACTTTACGGCAAGGCCGCTTTTGAAAACCATAATAAGCGGCGGCGAGGTGATTTATCAATTCCCGACTCTTACGGAAATACGCGAGTACTGCAAAAAGAGCCAGGAAGAATTTTGGGACGAGTACAGGCGAAACGAAAAGCCGCAGCTTTATAAGGTAGACCTTTCGGACAAACTTTATCAGGTCAAGCAAAAGCTGATTGCGGCGAACAGGGGAGCGGTGAAATAGTGCGAAAACCGGTAGTTTTCAGGGGTTCCGCAAGGGAAAAAATTGAAAAAGGGCCGAAGGGAGCTTGCGGACAGGATATTTGCCGAGAAAACGTCTGCGGTATTGACGGCGGCACGGACGAAGCCGGGGCAAAACAAACGGCGCAAGCTTTGGCCACCGCTGAATACGACGGCGCCTGTTGCCAAAAGGAGCCCGAGGCAATGCCCGGCGAGCCTGCCGTCGAACTGAGCGAGCTCACCGACGTAAAGGAAAGCCTTGAGGAGCTTTGCGATAAACTATTGTGACGCAGATTTATTTTTCGCGTCTTTTGGGCCGCTGTGTTTTTTATAAAAATTGTAACAGCGCGTTTTGCATAATTGAATTTAAGATAAAAGCGGTTTCAAACGAAGCCGCTTTTAATGTGTAGTAATATCCAGCTATGTTGGGGATCTATAAAATGCCATCGGTTTCATTGCTCTGTTGATATTCGGGTCTCGGTTATTGCAGTTTTAAAAAAATCCGTTTGCTTTTTCTGCCCGCTGACGGGGCAACAATTTTTATTTGGCGAAAATATTGAAATTTCCGCGCGAAAAATGCGGAGAAGGATACCAACAACGGATTATTTTTAGGGCTTTATATTGACATTGGAAAAAACTATATGATATGGTATAACAAAATATTAAATTTAAGGTCGGAGGAATATATGAAAAGAAATATTTTGCCTAACCAAATAATCAGCGGTTTATTTTTGCTTTCGTCGATGTCTTTGGTATATCTGGCGCGCGCGGTTGCATTCGGCAGCCGTGGCTGGAGCTTTTGGGTAATTTTTATTTTCGCCGCCGCGGTTGCTTGCCTGGCATTGGATATTGTTTTTGCAATACCTTTGCTGCGAAAAAAGAAGCTGAAAGCCGACGAATTTTGCACGGGCGTTCTGCTCAGATCGGGCTGTTATGCCTTTATTTTTGCGGTTTTTTCGATTACCTTCTTTTTCTTGGGACTTGGGCTCGTTATGCTGCTTAACGAAGGAGCCGCCGAGCTGACTTATTTATTGGATATGAAGTTGGTTTTAGCTCTGTTTGCGGCAATTCAGTTAATCTTCTCTATATTTTTTACGGTTTATTATTATTCGGCTTCCAAAAAAGGCGGCAAATTAAAGAGTCTTTCTACTAAAATCAAGGTTCTGCGCGAGGAAATGAAGCTTTCGCAAGAAGAATTGGCAAATAAGGTTGGGGTCAGGCGCGAAACGATAGTTCACCTCGAAAACAACAAATATATGCCTTCGCTTAAGCTCGCGCTCGACATAGCCAAGACTTTCGGCAAGCCGATTGAGGAAATTTTTTTTGAGGACGAGTAACCAGCGCGTTTCTATCGGAAAGAATTTTATTCGCTTTGCAAAATTCCGACATAAGCTGCAATGCCCGCGCCGATATGGTATTACTAAAGAATTTTGTACGGTAAATATATGCCTGCGCGACGCGTTAGGCTTTTCAGAATGGATATGTTCTTTCGAAAACCTTTATTGGCGTTAATTTGGTTAATTATAATTAGTTGGAGATTTCGGCTAACAAAAAATGCGTTTAGGTTTCTAAACGCATTTTTGTTTTATTATTGTTGTCCGAAACGGCTTAATACATTCCCTCGGGGTTTGCGGGCGCAACGGGCGCCGGCGGTTCGGGGATGTCGCAGACCAGGCTTTCGGTGGTAAGCAGGGTACTGGCAACGCTTGCCGCGTTTTGCAGCGCCGAGCGGGCTACCTTGGTCGGGTCGATGATGCCGAATTTTACCATGTCACCGTACCTGTCGGTAAGCGCGTCGTAACCGTAGTTGGGCTTGTTTGCATTGACGATGTTGTAAACTATTACGCTGCCGTCCACACCGGCGTTTGCCGCTATCTGCTCGACGGGGGATTTAATAGCATGCGCCACAATGAGAGCGCCCGTCTTTTCGTCGCCTTTCAAGCTTTCGGCAAGCTTGGCGATTTCTTGGCTGGCGGAAAGGAGAGCGATTCCGCCGCCGGGGACTATGCCTTCCTCAACGGCCGCGCGGGTCGCGTTCAGAGCGTCCTCAATGCGGAGCTTCTTTTCCTTCATTTCGATTTCAGTCGCAGCGCCCACGTTGATTACCGCTACGCCGCCCGCGAGCTTGGCGAGGCGTTCCTGGAATTTTTCCTTGTCATAATCGGACGTGGTTTCGGCCATTTGGTTTTTTATTTGGGTAATGCGCTGTTTGATAGCCGTTTGCTGTCCCGCGCCTTCCACGATGATGGTGTTGTCCTTGTCGACCTTGACCTGTTTTGCCTTGCCGAGGTGTTCGAGCTTGGCGTCTTTGAGGTCGAGCCCCAATTCGTCGGTGATAACCGTGCCGCCCGTTAAAATAGCTATGTCCTCGAGCATCGCTTTGCGCCTGTCGCCAAAACCGGGGGCCTTGACGGCCACGCAGACGAAGGAGCCGCGGAGCTTGTTGAGAATAAGCGTTGTGAGCGCTTCGCCTTCGACGTCCTCGGCGATGATCAGGAGCTTGCTGCCCGTCTTAACGACTTGCTCCAAAAGGGGCAGGAGGTCTTGGATAGAGGAGATTTTTTTGTCGGTGATTAAAATATAAGGGTCGTCCAAATTGGCTACCATTTTGTCGAGGTCGGTCGCCATATACGGGCTGGCATAGCCGCGGTCAAACTGCATGCCTTCCACAAGGTTAAGCTCGGTTTTCATGGTTTTGCTTTCCTCGACGGTGATTACGCCGTCGTTGCCGACCTTTTCCATGGCTTCGCTGATAAGCGAGCCTACAGTTTCATCGCTGGCGCTGATAGCGGCTACCTGCGCGATGCTTTCTTTGCCGCTGATGGGCTTGGAAATTTCTTTAAGTTTCGCAACCGTGACGTCGACCGCTTTGTCGATACCTTTTTTCAAAATTATTGGGTTTGCGCCCGCGGCGACGTTTTTGCTGCCTTCACGGATGATTGCCTGAGCCAAAACGACCGCGGTGGTGGTTCCGTCGCCCGCGACGTCGTTGGTCTTGGTGCTGACTTCCTTGATGATTTGGGCGCCCAGGTTTTCAAACGGGTCTTTCAAATCGATTTCCTTGGCGATAGTGACGCCGTCGTTTGTTATGAGGGGTGAACCGTATTTTTTTTCAAGGACTACGTTGCGTCCCTTGGGCCCCAACGTTATTTTGATTGTGTCGGCAAGCTGGTTTGCGCCGCTTTCAAGAGATTTTCTGGCTTCGATGCCGTATTTGATTTGTTTTGCCATTTTTCGTCTTCTCCTTTACGTTACTCGACTATTGCCAAAATGTCGCTTTGGCGGATTATGGTGACTTCTTTGTCGTTGATTTTGAATTGCGTGCCCGCGTATTTTGAATAAAGCACCTTGTCGCCCACTTTGACTACCATTTTTACTTCTTTGCCGTCAATGACTCCGCCTTCGCCCACCGCGATAACCTCGGCTATTTCTTTTTTCTCCTGCGCCGAGTTGGGCAGAATGATGCCGCCGCGCATGGTCTCTTTTTCTTCAACTTCTTTGACTACAACTTTGTCGAACAATGGTTTGAGTTTCATTTATTACCTCCGAAAAAA
>DAITPX010000082.1:0-6439 GCA_036833365.1 Clostridia bacterium
TGCTTTGATTTTACCCAAGTGGACAAAATCAAGCAAATGGGCGTATACCCTTATTTTCACGAGCTTCAATCCCGGCAGGACGTGGAAGTCGTGATGGAGGGCAAGCGCCGTATTATGCTGGGCAGCAACAACTATTTGGGGCTTACCGCCCATCCCGAGGTTATTCAGGCGGGCATAGAGGCTTTGGAAAAATACGGCACGGGCTGTTCGGGCTCCAGGTTTTTGAACGGAACGCTCCAAATGCACATCGAGCTCGAAAGCGAGCTGGCGGAGTTTTTGGGCAAGCAGCGCTCGCTGATTTTTTCCACCGGTTTTCAAACCAACCTGGGGATAATAAGCGCGGTCGCGGGCAGAAACGATTACATATTGTGCGACCGTGAAAACCACGCCAGCATTTACGACGGCTGCAAATTGAGCTACGCCAAGATGCTGCGTTACAACCACAGCGACATGGAGCACCTCGAAAAGCTTTTGGCGTCGGTTCCGGACGAATGCGGCAGGCTTATCGTAACCGACGGCGTTTTCTCAATGGGCGGCGACATTGCCAAGCTTCCCGAAATTGTGGCGATTGCCAAAAAATACGGCGCCCGCGTCATGGTGGACGACGCCCACGCGTTGGGCATATTGGGCGAAACGGGCAAGGGCACGGCGGATTACTTCGGGCTAACGGACCAAGTCGATATTATTATGGGAACGTTTTCCAAATCGCTCGCCAGCATGGGCGGTTACATGGCCGCCGACGAAAAGATTGTGGAGTATGTCAAACACGTTTCGCGGCCGTTTATTTTCTGCGCGTCTATTCCGCCGGCAAACTGTGCGACGGCGCTTCAGGCGCTAAGGGTCTTGAAAAAACACCCCGAAATAGTTTCGAAATTGGCGTCTCTTTCCGCGTATATGCGTAAAAAACTTACCGAAAAAGGCATAGCGATACGCCAGTCTCTCACTCCGATTATACCGATTTTTACTTACGACGCCGAAAAGACATTTGTCATAACTAAAGAGCTTTACGACGAGGGCGTCTACGTCAATCCCGTCGTTCCTCCGGCTACAAACGTGGGAGAGTCGCTGCTGCGCACCAGTTATATGGCGACTCATACATACGAACTTTTGGACGAAGCGGCGGAAATCCTCTACAAAGTATTGTCCAAATATTCCGAGGCCCGCCATGACTAAAACGGCGGTAATCACGGGCGGTTCGAGCGGAATAGGGCTGGCGGCGGTGCGGTTTTTTGCGTCCAAAGGCTACAAGGTATTCGAATTAAGCCGCAGCGGCGTGGGAGAAAACAAAATAACTCACGTTCATGCCGACGTTTCGGATGAGGAATCGGTCATAAGGGCTTTCGTTAAAATCGCCTTGGAAACCGACCGAATAGACGTGCTTATCAATAACGCCGGTTACGGAATTTCGGGCGCGGTCGAGCATACCGAGCTGGCGCACGCCAAAAGGCAATTCGACGTCAACTTTTTCGGGCTTGCCGCAGTTACAAAAGCGGCCCTGCCCTTTGTCAAAAAATGCGGCGGCGTTATAGTTAATGTCAGCTCAGTCGCGGGAGCGCTTTCCATACCCTTTCAGGCTTATTATTCGGCGTCAAAAGCGGCGATAAATTCGCTTACGGCGGCGCTAGCCAACGAGCTCAGGCCGTTCAGCGTGCGCGTTACGGCGCTTATGCCCGGCGACATCTCGACGGGCTTCACCGATAAAAGAGTAAAGCTCACGGCGGAAGGGTATGAAAACAGGCTTGACCGCAGCGTCACGGCAATGGAAAAAGACGAAAAAAACGGCGGTTCGCCGGATTTTATCGCGCGGCGTATATTCGCTTTGTCGCAAAAACGCCGCCCCAAGCCCATTTATACGGCGGGCGCAAAATATAAGCTATTTGTTTTTTTAAACAAAATCCTGCCCGCGCGGCTCGTAAATAAAATTCTGGGCGCCCTTTACGCAAAATAAAATAATATATATGCAATTAAAAATCCGCGTTAGTACACGGATTTTTTTGTAATTTAAAACGAATATAAAGGCAAGTTTAAAGTTTGGCGGAAAATCAATTTAAAAGGCTTTCAAGATAATAGACGAATTTTTCGAAAGTGTCGGTTTTCACCGAGACGGTATAGTTGTTTTGCTTGTGGACAAAGCTTGCGGTAAAGAGCATTCCGTTGCCGTCTTTCTTTTGACTGTAGTTTATTCGCACGCCTTGGATAACCAACGGCGTGGACAAAGCGTTGAATAGGTCAGCGTTTATTTCGTTGAGTTTTGCGGTGACCACTATACTGTCGCCGCCGCTCGTTACGGCGTAGGTCAAAATTTGACCGGCTTTGTCGTAATCCATCATTTCGACCGAAGAAACGACGCTTTGCCCGAAAAATAATACGCCGTGGTCTTTTGCCGCTTCGCTTGCGGTTTGATAATCATAATTGAAAGATTCGATGCCGAAAGTCCTTAGACCCGTTTTGTCGAAAGGGTTTATAGGCGCGAAAGCGTTGCCCGTCCAAAGCGCGGCGAAAACGACAAAAACGCAAGCCGCCGCCGACGCCGCGGTTTTCAGCCAAGCGTAACGGGGTGGTTTTTTTGCGCAGGCGAGCTCTTTCGCTTGGGTAATCACGCTTAATGGCGGGCTTCCCCAGTCGAGGTTTTTCAGTTTGTTTTGTATAATGCTGTCTTTTTTTGAGCTTTTCATGGTTTTCACTATCCTAATAACAGTTATTTCATATCTTTTGTGCAAACTGCGTGTCAGGTTTTTAATATTGATATTTATCGATTTTTACTTTATTGGCTAGATAATCTAAGTTTATTCCGCATTTAAAGCAGGTTTTTTAGCTTTTTTTCCGCGCGGTCGCAGACGCTTTGCACGGTGCTGAAAGGCATGCCAAGCTCTGCGGCGATGGCCCTTATCGTTTTGTCCTCGTAATACTTCATAACTATGACCGCGCGCTCTTTTTCGTCGAGCTTAGCCAGAGCCGAGCGGACGGCGATTTTGTCGTCGGGGTCGGAGGACGGAGCGGGGACAGAAAGCTCGTCGACATCGGCATGCGGGCGGTTTTTTCCCGATTTAAGGCTGTTGAGCGCGGTGTTGCGCACTATCGTAAGCACCCAGCCGTAGCCGTTTTGGAAGAAGCGGAACTTGTCGGCATTTTGCACTATTTTAACAAAGCTGTTTTGCACTACGTCCTGCGCCTCGAAGGTGTTCTGGACTATCGCATGCGCCACCGAAAACATGATTTTTCCCATTGAAAAATAGAGTTCTTCAACGGCGTCGGCGCCCGTTTCGCCGCCTTTGGCAATAAGCCGCAATATTTGGTTGATTTTTGCTTTTTCTACCGCCATGGAATAAAGTATAACACAAGGCGTGGCGTTTTTGAAATAAAATCTTTGCAAGTTTTGGCTTACTGTGTTACAATAACCTCATGTTTACGCCGACCTACCTGATAGTGGGGCTGGGCAACCCCGACGAAAAATACCGGCATACATTCCATAATGTCGGTTTTTTGTGCTTGGATTTAGTGGCGAAAAAACTTGGCGTGAAATTCGATAAAGGCGAATGCAGGGCCATTACCGCGCACGTCAGGGCGGGCGGCGCCAAAATAATTTTGGCCAAGCCCATAACTTATATGAACCTGTCGGGCTTTGCGGTAACGGAGCTTATAAATAAATACAAAATTGAGCGTGAAAAATTTTTGGTAATATACGACGACGTTGATTTGCCGCTCGGACAAGTCAGGATACGGCCCAAAGGCAGCGCCGGAACCCACAACGGAATGAGGGACGTGGTGGAAAAAACCGGCACCGAAGAGATTTTTCGCGTGCGTATAGGCATCGGGCAGGAAAGGCTCTGCGAACTGGCAGATTACGTGCTGTCAAAAATAACCGACAAGGAAATGGAATTTCTGGCGCCCGCGATATCTAACGCGGCGAACGCGGCTTATGATTTCGCAACGGGCTGCGGCATTGCCGAGGTTATGCAAAAACATAATAAGGCATAATAAAAATTCAACCGCCTTTAGCAGCGGTAGATAAGGCGTTATTCACGGCAATATCGGACGAGTTGAATTGAAAATATTATCTCCCTTACTAGATTTATTCACCTCCGCAATAATCCAAATGAGTTATTTTTATGCTTTGTGATTGATGGAAACGTGAAATAGTATTAAAACATTTAAATTAAGTTATGTTAAATTAAAAATCGGCTTAAAATTTTGCCGTTTATGAGTGACGAGTTTGATAGATTAACAAAATACCGAAGCTATTCGGACCTTTTTGACCCCCGCTGTAAAGATTTTACCGCGGCTTTCGGCGTGCTTTCGGCTGAAAAATTGTTTATGCTTAACTCCGCCAAGCAGTTTGTGCTGTTTGTAACGAGCGACTATGTGTTTGCGCGCTCGGCGGCCCGGCAGCTTAATGAAACGTCGGGAGGCTACGTTTACCTGCCGTTTTTCGACGACGTTTTGCTTTTCAAGTACGGTGTAAATAACGCTTCATTGCGCGAAAGAAACCTTGCGCTTGCCGAAATTTTAAAGCAAGCTAAGGGCGCGGTGGTTTGCGTCGATGCTTTGACGCAAATGTATCCCGACAAAACGGAGTTTGAAAAAGGGATTTTCGAAATCAGGCGGGACTCGGAAACGCCGCTTTCGGCGCTGCCCGCGAGGCTCTCTGAAATAGGCTATAAGCGTGTCGACGGAGTCAGCCTGGCCGGAGAATTTGCCGTAAGGGGCGACATCGTGGATTTGTTTTTGCCGGACTACCCCGACCCCGTGCGCATAAGCTTTTTCGACGACACGGTGGAGAGTATAAAATTTTTCGGAGCCGACCTTGCGGGCAAGGAAGAAATCTCCGCGGTAACGGTTGTCCCGTTCAGCGTGGGAGAGGAATTGGGCTCGTTGGAAAGGGCGATTAATTCGGCAGCCAAGCAAAAGCTCGACGGCAATGCGAGGGCAAGGCTCAACGCTATTTTGTCCGAAGCGGCGGGGAGCGGCTGGCTGGCGCCCTTTGGAAAACAAAGCCTTTTGAGCGAATACCTGCCCCGCGACGCCGTGGTCGTTTGGGACGAGCCGAAGCTTATTACAAGCAAGCTTAACCGTATTTACGCCGACCACTCGGAAAGATTCGGGCGGCTTTTGGGCGCGGGCGAGGTTTTGTCCGAGCATTTTTCGCAACTGGTTCCTTTTGACGGGCTTGTCGAAAATTACCACGTGTTTAAACAGGTTTCGCTTCAGCAGATACCCTCCGACAATGCCCTATTTAAGCCGAAAAAAATAGTCAAATTTAAGTCGACGCCCTTGTTTGCCTATAAATACAACATCGAACAGCTTGCGGCGGATATACGCGTCTGGCTCCAAAACGAATACGATATCGCGGTTTTTTCGGGCGACGGTGAGCTGGGCAAAAGGCTTCAGGACAGGCTCCACATAAGCGGAGCTAGCGTCGCGCTCGCGGACGGGGGCAATTTTAACCCGCACGAGGGTGTGATTATGCCGCTAAACGTCGAAAGAGGCTTTGTTTCGCATACCAACAAGCTTGCGGTAATAGGCACAAAAGACCTTGTCCACAAGGCGGCGCAGGCAAAAATAGCCAAAACCAAACAGCAGGTGTTTTTGACGCCCGAGCCGGGAGAATACGTCGTGCACGAGCTTCACGGCATAGGCATGTGCGAGGGTATCCAGACCGTAAAGGGCAGCTGGGGCACAAAAGATTTTATCGTGGTGCGCTACCGTGACGGCGACAAGCTTTACGTGCCCGTCGAGGCCAGCAACCTGCTTTCGAGGTTTGCGGGGGGCGACGCTTCGCCGCGGCTGTCTAAAATAGGCGGCGCGGAATTTGAGCGCGTCAAAGCCAAGGTCAAAGCGGGCATAAAAGAAATGTCCGTGGATTTGCTTAAGCTTTATGCCGCAAGGGATAATAAACGCGGGTTTGTCTACAAAATAGACGGCTACCTAACGGGCGAGTTTGAGGCTTCGTTTGAATTTACCGAAACCCCCGACCAGCTTAAAAGCATCGCGGAAATCGACGAAGACCTCACAAAAGACAAAATTATGGACCGCCTTTTGGTGGGGGACGTGGGCTTCGGCAAAACCGAGGCGGCGCTGCGGACCGCGTTTAAGGTAATCGCCAACGGGTACCAGGCCGCGATTATGGCGCCGACGACGATTTTGGCCGAACAGCACTACGAGACGGCGAGGGAGCGAATGAAAACCTTCGACATCAGGGTGGAGTGCCTAAACCGCTTCCGCACCGCCGCGGAGCAGAAAGAGATTTTGAAAAATCTTGCGAACGGCGATGTCGACCTTGTGGTCGGGACACACAGGCTGTTGGGCAAAGACGTGGTTTTTTCAAAGCTGGGGCTTTTGATTTTGGACGAGGAGCAGCGCTTTGGTGTGGAGCACAAGGAAAAGCTCAAGGCAATCAAAAACAACGTCGACGTTTTGACGCTGTCGGCGACGCCTATCC
>DAITPX010000083.1:0-6423 GCA_036833365.1 Clostridia bacterium
TACGAACTATAGTAGGATATCAGAGCTACTCTCCATAGAGAAACATGATTCTGGGGGCTTATTAAAAGAGAGATTGACGAGGACTATTATAGATTTGATGTGTTTGGCGAGTCTACGTTACTATCAATTTGACGAATATCCCAACTGATTGTGACTATGATATGAAACTTTTTATGTATGATAACATTCGTTATGCGGACGAAAGCAGATATCAGCCAAATTGCAGTTTCGGTAAGATCTGGGATAAACCCCGAAACATTACAATAACTTTACAGCCGGAAACATATTACATACGGGTTTATTCTTATAGTGGTAGTAACGACACAGCATACTATATTCTATCGTTAAATGTTCGATATACGGCAACAACCGCAAGTATTTCTCAGTTAAGATTTGACAAGGGAGCTAGTGCCGCCTGGTTTATAAGGAATAAAAAAATTTCAGACAAGTGATGCAGTCCGAAAGAATATAACGAGCCAAATACGACCCCTCAAGAAAGAGGGGCCGCAAAAACTACCCGTCGTATTGTCAATTATCTCGGGCTCGGGTAAAATTTTCGGCTTCTACCGAACAGAACGTCCGCTATAATGGTGCCGTAAGCGCGCGTTTTCGGCTCGGCTTTTTTTATGTGTTCCGCGTGCAAAGCCTCTGCTACGCTTGCGCCCAACGCTTCGTTGTTTCCCGTAAAGGAATGCGAAATTACCGCGATGTTCATAAACCAAACTCTCCTTATGCCTGACCTAATCGCATTATACAATATCTTTCAAAAAATTTACTCTAAGTATTTTTATTTCTTCAAAGCGGCTCGCCGCCTTGATTCTCTTCTTAATACCGAATCAAAATGCGGCCTCACATGCTATTTCACTTTTCAAACTCGCGGATTTAAAATAACACAATGGCTGCAAATTATAAATTGAAACAATATCATGCTTTATCAATCAGACCAAATCTTATTATCTCACCTTTTCCGCCGCGCCGCATATTATATACCTATGAACAATTATTTTTTGAATTATATGCTTTACAAGGCGCCAGACGCCGTAAGCTACATAAAAGGCGGGCCCGAATTCCCCGGCATACGTGGCATCGCCCGCTTTTACGCCACACAGGAGGGCGTTTTGGTCTACACCGAAATAGGAGGGCTGCCCTTCGACTCGGCCCTATTATTATGAATAACCATCAGCTAAGGCAAGAAGATACAGTGATTGTTATTCATAATAATAGGGCCTAGACCTTACAGGATTTTCGCCTACCACATCCACAGCGGCCAAAATTGCTCCGGCAACAGCCAGGACCCGTTCGCCGACGCGCTAGACCATTACAACCCCTCCGGTGCCGACCACCCCTACCACGCGGGCGACCTGCCCCCGCTTTTCGGCAATTACGGCTACGCCTGGGGCGCGGTTTTGACCTCGCGTTTAAAGCTCAACGAAGTGATTGGCAAAACTATCATCGTCCATCAAAACCCCGACGATTTCACAACCCAGCCCTCGGGCAACTCCGGCCAGAAAATCGCCTGCGGCACAATCGAAAAATACTCTATGGGCTAATGCTTTCGTTACTCACTGAAATCTTTACTAAAGATAGTTAGAGTTATAAAAAAAAATCATTTGGCTCAAACAGGCGAGAATATTTTAACAATTCTCGCCCTTTTTTGTTTATAATATCAAGTTTGATTTAATCTGTATCAGAAACGAAATCAGACAACGAAGCAACGTATAAAAGTAATCGTTAAATTTTAGAGAAGCGGGCATTTTAGAACCGTTGAAATTTCATAAAAATAATCGCTCATTATTTCATAGCAACAAAGAAATTTTCCCACCGAACAAGCACGTCTTTTAACGGCCAGTCGAGATAAGAAATCGCTTTATCCTTTATCTTGTTTGGCACGCCGTATGCCGCTTCATCAATGCCTCCGGTGATAGCCGCGAGAGTGTCGCTGTCGCCGCCAAGGGAAATTGCGTTTCGTATAGCGTCCTCAAAGTCCGTGCTTTCAAGAAAAGCGGTTATCGCCTGCGGCACGATGTCCTGACAGCTTTCATTGAAGCGGTATGTCGGACGGATTTCGTCAATTGACCTCAAAAGGTCGTAGCCGAATAAAACCGAACATCATTGCGGATATGTTGTCTGGCAGTTTCAAGCCCGTAACCATAAGCCATCATCATGCAGTAAGCTGTAGCTTCCGCGCCTTTTATTCCTTCGGGATGATTATGGGTTACGCCCGCCGAAATCCTCGCCAGTTCTCTTGCGCGGTTTATGCTGTTTTCGGAACGGCCATTCGAATAAAGGATTCTGCTAGCAAATTCGGCGCACGGCGAAACCCTCATCGCCGAGCCGTTGCCCCAACTGTTATACGGCTGTCTGTTGTCGGAATTTATCCACGCTCCAAACCTGCCGCCGTAGCCTGAGTTAGGATATAATCTGCCGTATTTTTTCATAGCGTCAATAAAAGCATCTTCCTTGCCGCCGTTTAACAAGGCTTCCGCAACGGCGATAGTCATCACAGTGTCATCCGTAAAAAAGCAATCTCTGCGGAACAGCGGAAATTCCTTAGTTTTGATATTATTCCATTCGTAGACACTGCCTACGATATCGCCGATTATAGCTCCGAGCATAGCACAATCCCCCTCTCATTTTAAAATATTTGAACATAATTCGCCCCGTCAAGCGTCAAATTGTCAGCGTTTAGGTAAAATGGGCTTTTGCTTGTTATAAAGTTTATCTTTACATTATGATGAAGTAGGAAAAGCCTCTAACGCTTGACTGCAGCAATCCGTTCGTCGTGAAACACATAGCCTTACGATACCTGTCAATTATAGCATATTACCGATAGCTTACGGCCCGTTTTTGCGCGTATATCTAAAGACCATTTTCTCAATGTCCGTTCCGACTTCCTAAGTTTGGCATCAATAACAAAAATGTCGGTAGTATGAATAGGTGCATTTTGTATAAATATAACCTCAAAAATATATTTTGTAAAGAATAAATCATACAGCCGTATAGATACAACAAAGACGCGCAGATAATAAGCAAAGAAAAAAGGAGACAACTAATAGTGGACGATGAAGCGAACAGAGCTACGGTACTTTATGCATACGCTGTGTTAAAATCAAAAATTCAATTCATTAAATCTTAACAAAATTACGATTTGGGTCTTATTTCCTCCAAAATTTTTTCCACTTCCCCCAAGTCGAAATTGGGCACATATTCTTCCGTCGCCGAGCTCAGCTCCTGCGTCCAGCCGTTGCGGAACCCTTTTTCGAGCATATATTCCGCCACGCCGTTATATTCCCTTTTCGTCAGCCTGCGATTAAGCGGCGGCGGCAGTTCCCGCGGCGGAAAATACTGGCTCATAAGTGAAATATACATGTCTTTGTCCAGACCCGCGAGGTAGTCCAGCACCCGTTTGCTGTCCTCCGCGCACCCGGGCAGCACCAAATGCCGCACAATCACTCCGCTTTTTATCAGCCCGCCCTCAAAAACGCACTCGGGCCGCTGCCTCAGCATCTCATTGAGCGCCGCGCCCGCTCTTTTAAAATAATTTTCCGCGTGCGAAAATCGTTCCGCAAGCGCGTCGTCGCAATATTTAAAGTCCGGCAGATATACGTCTACCAACCCGTCCAAAAGCCTCAGCTGCTCCACCGTTTCATAAGCCGATGTGTTGTAAACTATGGGTATACCGAGTTTCGGCTTGGCTTTTTCCAGCGTGACCGCCAGGCATTTGACATAGTGCGACGGCGTAACCAGGTTGATGTTGTGCGCCCCCAGCCCCTGCAAATACAACATCAGCCCCACGAGCTCCTCGTCGCTCACGTTTACGCCCTTTGCCCGCCGCGAAATTTCGTAATTTTGGCAGAACACGCATTTCAGGGCGCATCCCCCGAAAAATATCGTCCCGCTCCCCTTTTCTCCAGAAATCGGCGGCTCCTCATAGAAATGCAGCCCCGCCCGCGCCACCAAATACCGCGGGTTTAACGGCAGTTTTATTTTATTTTCTATCTTTTCAATCACACTAAGATTTTATCACTTATCTTTGACTTACATAATAAAAATGCCTATAAAAACAACAAATTATGCCAAATTTTTATAAACATGATAATCTTATTAAAAACCTCAAAATTAAAACTTATTGAGGCGCATTGAAAATTAAAACAAAATTTTAATTTTCTTATTCCAAAAATGAAATCTGCCCGTCGTTTTTCTTGGGCAGCTCCGATATATATCGGAAGCAATCTCGGACTTTACACAAAACTCCGCGTTTTTCGCACTCTTCCGTCAAAATTTCCGTTAATTTCGCGTTATTCGGGCTCATCGCCTCGTATGAATACCCGTAGGTTTTTTGGTACCTCTCCTTAAGCCCGGGGAAATATTTATCCAAATTTTGATAAAAATACTCGCGGTTTCCCTCGCGCAGGGTCAACCCCGCGCCGAAATATACAATCCCCTTAACATCCGCGTCGAAGCAGTAATCCAAAATCCCCCTTAAGTTCTCATCCGTGTCATTTATAAATGGCAAGAGGGGCGACAGCCACACCACGGTCGGCACCTTCCGTTTTTGAAACTCCTTGAGCGCGCGGTATCGCTCGAAGGTCGTCGAAACGTTAGGCTCCACGGTTTTGCAGATTTTTTCGTCGAAAGTCGTCAGCGTCATCTGCACAAAGCATCTTGTCTTCCTTTCAATCGCCTCCAAAACGTCGGCGTCGCGCAAAACCGAATCCGATTTTGTCTGAATCCCCAGCCCGAACCCGTGCCTTTCCACTATTTCGAGGCATTTCCGCACCAGCCCCAGTTCCGTTTCCAAGGGGATATAAGGTCACCCATCGCTCCCGTATGCACCACGCATTTTTTGAGTTTGCGCCCGAGCGCGCTTTCCAACAACTCCGCCGCGTTCGCTTTGACCTCAATGTCACAAAAATCATGCTTCATTTGGTAACAAACGCTGCGCGAATCGCAATAAATGCAGCCGTGCAGGCAGCCGCGGTAAATATTCATAGTCCCGTTGTTGGACAAAATCCCTTTCGCCTCGACAAAATGCATTCTTTTCCCTTCTTTTCAACCTTCACCGCGTTTTGATTTAATACCGCCTTGCGCTTTCTAAAAATCACCGCACCTATTTTCTCACTGATTTCCTTAATTTTTCGACAATACTTTAAAACTAATTTACCCTATTCCGCCTGCCGCAAAAAATGGGGGTAATTCTTTTTCGCTCGAATGTGCGCAAAACTGACACGGCCCGCAGATGCGGCAAATAAAAGCTCAGCACCTGATACCCATGTTTAACGCTTCTTCCGCCAATACCCAAATGCAGTCGTCCATTTTAGCAGAATGGTTGCCGTGCACCGCGACGATAATTTTTATCGCTCTTCCCGCCCCATATAATTGCGGGAATATTGCCGATTTTTAGTTTATCTGCAATCATTTTAATCTTGATTACACCGCATGCACAATTGCAGTCCTTGCCGCTTCGGCTGAATATAGCGTCTATTATCCCCGCCTGCCCCAAAAATTGGGATAATTCTTTTTTTCGCCCGAATGCGCCACAAAATTGAGGTGGTCGCAGGCGCGCTCGAGGTTGCCCACAAGGTTGATAAAAATTCCGCTGCTTTCGGGCTTGCATTTGCCTTCGTTGAGGCGGCCGATATGGTCGTCGATGAGCTTTCTCCTAAAGGCGTCCACCTCGTCCTCGAGCTTGTCGATGTCGCCGAGCTTCGCCCCCGGCGCGTTGTTAAACACCTTCATCGCGCCCTCATAAAGCGCCTTGATTTTATCCATCATCTGAGTGAGCTCGGTTTTGACTTCGTCGGAAAAAACCAAGCCGTTGTCCACCGACTGCACTGTGTACCTGGCGATATTTTCCGCCAGCTCGCTCACGCGCAAAATATCGCCCACTATGTGGTGGTAGCGGCTTACCTGCACCTCGTCCTGAAAGGACAAATTGTAGTTGGAAATTTTTATCAGATAGTCGATAATATCCCTGTTCATCTCGGCGACAGTGCGGCTTTCCTCCTTGACTTTTTCCAAAAAGGACTTGTCCTGCTTAACAAAACCCATCAGCGCCGTTTCCAGCGACTCCACGGACATCGCGCACATCATCTCCAGCTCTTTTGCAACCTGCGCCAAAGCGACGGAGGGCGTGACCAAAAACCTCGCGTCCAAAAAGGTCTTGCGCTTGGTTGCGCCGTTTTCTTTGTCTTTAAATATTTTCTTTGATATGTAAACGAAAACGTTGATAAACGGAAGGAAAATAACCGCTGAAATCACATTGAAAAAAGTATGGAACATCGCAATCTGAGTCGCCGGCAGCGGGAACCACTTTGCAAAAACATTGTCGGCAAATCCTCTCCAAAACAGCAGCATAAAAAACACTATTACGCTTCCGAACACATTGTAAAGCAAATGAATCATCGCGGCGCGCTTGCCGTT
>DAITPX010000084.1:0-5871 GCA_036833365.1 Clostridia bacterium
AAAGGGCAGTTTTTGATTTTTTTAGCCTTTGTTTTCGTCGGGATGTGCGTTTCGATCCTTTTTGTCCTTACGCACTTCACACGCCGCATGAAAATTTTGGGCGATATAGTGTTCGGCTGCGCGCTTATCGCGGGGGTGTTCGGCGCGAACCTGCTTTGGAATAACGGCGAATTCCGGCTGTTTGTGTTTTTGGGCACGGCTTTGGGGTGGGTAATCGGAGCCAAGACATTTGCTCCCCTGCTTGACAGGGCTTTGTCGAGGTTGTATAATTTATTCATCAACACAAACGGAAGTGACGCCGATGAAGCCAAACCCGATTTTTCAAAACAAAAAACTGACCTTCGCGGTAATAATCTGCACGGTGATTCTGCTGGTGATGGTTTGCTGGCTGATAACTCTCATGGTGCAAAAAGACGTCTTTCTAAAAAAGGTTGACGCGCTTGTCGTGGAGATTCAAAACAACGAAGAGCTGATTGAACAATACCAAAGCGACAAGGAGTACCGCCAAACTATCGAATATCTGGTGGAGTGGGCGACCGAGCACAAAGGAATGCTTACGCAGGGGCAATGGAATTGGATACAAAAGCTAAAGCCGGGAGGCTAGGCCAAACGAAAAAATACGCAACCGCAAAAAGGTTGCTTTTATTTTAGGCGCAAGGAGCAGAATGTCTGAAATTATTACGGTAGTTGTTATGGCTTTAGGGGTAGCCGCCGACGCTTTCGCGGTGGCGGTCTGCAATTCGATGACAAAACGGCTGACGAAAATCCAGTTTGTGTCCTATCCGATATGCTTTGCGGTTTTTCAGGGGCTTATGCCGCTTTTAGGATATTTTATCGGGTCGGCTTTTCTCGAGTGGGTGGCGATGCTCGACCATTGGATAGCGCTCGTTTTGCTCTCCGTTATCGGTGCGAAAATGATTTACGAAAGCGCCAAAATTATTCGGCATGGGAAAAGTAACGGCACGGAAACGGCGCCTTCAAAGGTTTCGTCCTTCAATTTTTCCGAAATGATATTGCAAGGGATAAGCACCAGCATAGACGCCATGGTTGTGGGGATAACCCTTGCGCTTACGGTATACATGAACATATTTTACTCGGTGCTGATAATAGCGGTTATCACGTTTGCGGTTTGCCTCGCGGGAATGTTTTTGGGTAAAAGGGCGGGAAAGCTTTTTTCCGACTATGCGGGAGTTGTAGGCGGGATAGTCCTAATCGGCATCGGCGTGAAAATTTTTGTCGAACACATAGTACAGAACATCGGAGCGATATGAAGCAACCGCTTACAAACAGATTAATTTACAAGCTCGTGAACTTTTTTTATAACAGGCGGGTTTGTAAAAAGAAATTCGATTTAACCATAGACGACGACGGGATAAAGGGGCTTAAGGCGCCTTTTATCGCGCTTGTCAACCACTCGAGCAACAACGACGTTTTTGTGACGGCGCGGGCGCTCAAAAAATTTCAGCCCAATTACCTTGCCGCCGCCGACCAGATAGCGCGGAACAGATTTTTTTACCGCTTTTTCGGCGCAATTCCGAAGCGGCAATTTGTAAGCGAAATTTCCGCCGTAAAAAGAATTAAGTATGTTTTGGACAAGGGCCGTCCCGTCGTGATTTTCCCCGAGGGCAAGCTTTCGGTGGACGGAAAGCTGGGGTACCTGCCGCGCTCGATTGCGAAGCTGGTCAAATTTTTGGGAGTGACGGTAGTTTCTGTCAACATAAAGGGAAATTATCTGGGCTTACCCAGGTGGAGCAAGGAACAGGTAAGGTGCAAGATAATTGCGAAAGCGGAAATTTTGCTCGAGGGCGGAGAGCTGAAAAAGCTACCGGCGGACGAAATTTACGAAAAAATACACAGCGCGCTTTATCACGACGAAATTGCCTATCAAAAGGAAAACTGCATAAGAATCGAAAGGGATTTGAAAGGGCTTGAGGAAATTTTGTATTTTTGCCCGAATTGCGGCGCCGAATTTCAGACACAGGCTATGGGGAATAAAATAAAATGCGGCAAGTGCGGCGCGGAATTTGTTTTCGATAACTACGGCGGCGTGACGGGCGCGGGCAGCCTGACGCTTTGGTATGAAAGGCAACGGCAGGCGGTGAAAAAGGAGTTGCTTGAAAGGCGCTACGCTTTCAAAGCGGAAGCCGACGTTTGGGAATTGCCGTCCGCAGAGGGTTACCGCTTTTTAGGCAAAGGTATTGCAGCCGCCGCCGACGGCGAGATAAGAGTAGAAGTCGGTGAAAAAAAGTTCTTTTTCAAAAGTGAAACCATGCCGGCGATACCCTTCGATGCGGGCAGGGGATTTTTTTTGTCTAACACCGCGGTGAATTTGAGGCTGGACGTTTTCGGAGCCGAGGCGAGGCAGATAACAAAGCTTGCTTTGGCGGTGGAAGAAAGCTTTAAACTGAAAAATTTGAAATAAATTTTATTAGCGTACGCGTTTCACGCGTTTTTCCGCGACAGGCCGCCGCATGGTATATTAATAGGGTGCAAAAAGCCGTTGCTATTTTGCGCGTTGGAAAATGTAAAATTTATAGGAGGAAGTTTTGTTTGGGAACTTTTGATATGCTGAACGAAATATACAAACCGATTTGCGCGCATACGCAAAATTTTTTGAAGGCGCTCAAAACCGCGGGCTATTCCTTCGAGCGGGGGTTTTACAACAACCACTCCGTTAAAGCCGGCGGCGAGTGGCTGACGGAATATTACGCGATTCCCGTCGTCACCGTAAAGGACGTTTGCGACGTGGGTTTTGATATTGAGCATACTTTTGTGGAGTGTAAATTGACAAGGGAAAAAGCCGTCGTGTTTGACTTCGGCGTTTTTTCGGACAATGACTTCGAGGTATACGGAACGGAAGATTTTTTAAACGACTTTTACAACTCATTACTAAGCTTGGAAACCCTAAACCAAAAAATCAGGCAAAGCGCGGAAAAGGAGATTGGCATAACCTTTAATTTCGGTTATCTGGCCGACACACAAATTTTGCTGGAGCTTATAAAAAAGCTGGAGCGCATAGGGACGCATATTTTATAAATTCAACATAAGATAAGAAAATAAAAAACGGCTGAAGCAACCGTTTTTTATTTTGACTTTAATTTAAATGCCGATTAAAGTGAAATTTAATTTCGCACCTTGCGTTTACTTGCTATTTGACGGTGACGGATTGTGTGAGGTTTATTAAATTTTTGATTCCGCGCTCTTGAGCCGTTTCTTTATCAAAAATCAGGCGCTTTTAATCAAGCGGATTATTAGCTCGGTGCAGTCGTGGAGATCTTTTATTTCCAAAAATTCGCGGGTGGTGTGGATTTCCTGCATGCCGCAGCTCATAACCAGCGACGGGACGCCTCGCATAATAAACGAGCTGGCGTCGTGTCCGCCCAGGCCCATCGTTATGTATTCGGGCTCGAGACCCATTTCCCTGACGGTTTTTTCGGCGCGCGCCATCATGGCCCTGCCATCCTCGGTGAGGGTGTGGTTGTAGCCTATCGTCTGAGCGGGCGTAAGCGTATATGCAAGCTTTGCGTTTTCGCCGCTGAAGCCGTCGAAAAGCTCGGATATTTTTTCAGCCAGCTTTTGCTGGGCCTCTTTAACAAAGCTGCGCGTCATTATTTTGAAATTTGCCTTGTATGGTACCATATATCCCGGCCGGTATTCGGTCGTCAGCTTTGTCACCTGGGTGAAAGTCATGTCGTCTTTGTCGAAAAGCTTTTTCTCTATTTTCGCTATCAGGTCGCAGGAAAGCCCCAGCGCGTTGGGCACGGTCGCCGCATAGGTATGGTTGGGAATGTCGCTTACCTCTATCGTCACATCGAAGGTCTGTCCGTGCTGGCTGCGCTGCATGATACGCCCGATTCTGCCCACGGTGTCGAAAACGTAGCCGTATTTTACGCCGTATTTTTTGATGTCCACTTGGTGCGCGCCGAGGTGCCCCTGTTCCTCCAAAGCTGTAAAAATCAAAACGAGCTTGCCGTGGGGTATTTTTTGCTTGATTGCCTTGTCGGCCGCGACGAGGATTGACGCCACGCCGGATTTGTCGTCGCCGCCCAAAACCGTGGTGCCGTCGGAACGGATTATGCCGTTTTCCACAATCGGCTTAATGCCCTTGCCGGGGTTGACGGTGTCGATATGCGCGCAGAAATATATCGGGTCCTTTTTTGGGTCTGTCGCGGGGATTGTGACGACCAGCTGTTCGGTGTCGGAAAGGTCGGGATTATTTTTGAGGCGGAGCTTGGCATCGGCGTCGAACTTGTCCTTAAGCACGGGCACCCGTTCGACCTCGGCGTCCCACCCGCAGCCGGCTATTTTTGCGGCAAGGTAGTCCGCCATGTTTTTTTCGCAAAAGGACGGGCTGTCCACCCGCACCATTTCCAAAAAAGCTTCAACTGTTTGGTCGTGACTGTAATTCATTTATTTTACGCTCCTTATTATTTTTTATCGGAATAATTATAACAAAAACGGCGGGCAAATTCAACGGAAGCGGGGTATATATTTTTGCTTAAGGCGCGGTTTTATAAAAAATATTGATTGCACAAACGTGCGTATTATGCTAAAATATCTTTATCTGCGGACTAATTCGGGCGTTTTGCCCGAGATTTTTCCGATTTTTTGTGTGAAATACAATAAGTTTTATTAATAGGGAGTAAACATAATGGGTATTAACGCTAACGACATTCGCAATATCGCTTTGATCGGGCACTCGGGAGAAGGAAAAACCACTCTTGCCGAGGCTATTTTGTTCAGTTGCAAGGCGATTGACAGACAGGGCAAGGTGGACGACGGCAACTCCGTGATGGACTTCGATCCGGAGGAAATAGCCAAGAAAATTTCCATATCGCTCGCCACGGCGAACTGCAATTATTCGGGAACAAAAATCAATATTATCGACGTTCCGGGTTACTTCGATTTCGAAGGCGAGCTGGTTCAGGCGCTTGCGATAGCGGACGCCGCGATTATCGTTACCAGCGCGTCGGGGTCGCTCACCGTCGGCACGGAAAAGGCGCTGGACACCTGTATTGCGCGCAAAATTCCCGCGATGATATTTATAAGCGGGCTTGACAAGGAAAACGCCAATTATTTCGACACGGTAAACGCTATCGTTGAAAAATATCCAACCAAAGTGGCAAACCTCATGATTCCTGACATGGACGGCGGTTTTAAGGGATTCGTCAACGTCGCCGACGGGCTGTATTACGCCGCGGGCGACGAAAACAACGGAAAGGAAATTCCTGCCTCGCTTGCCGACAAAGTAGCTAAAGTCCGCGAAAAGGTTGTCGAAAGCGCCGCCGAGGGCGACGACGAGCTTATGATGAAATACCTCGACACGATGGACCTTGCAAAGGAAGAAATCGAGCGCGGGCTTAAACTGGGCATAGTCAACTGCGCCACCGTTCCCGTTTACGGCGGAAGCGCCTACGCGAACAAGGGCGTAGTCAACCTTCTCAACAAAATCGTGGCGACACTGCCGTCTCCCGCCGAAAAAACCGCGATGGCGACGGACGAAAAGGGCGTTAAGGTGGAGCTTAAGTGCGACCCCAGCGCGCCGGTGGTTTTGCAGATATTTAAAACCGTGGTCGATCCGTTTGTGGGCAGGCTGTCATTTTTTAAGGTTTTGGAAGGGACGCTCAAAAGCGGCCTGATTTTGAAAAACGCGAATAAGGACACCGACGAAAAAATCAGCAGCATATTTTTTATAAAAGGCAAAAAGCAGGAGCCTACGGACAGCGTTTCGGCGGGCGATATAGGGGCGGTTTCAAAGCTCAACTCGCCTACGACCGGCGACACCTTGTCGGAGGGCAAGGCGCTGACGCTGCCGCCGATAGCAATGCCCAAGCCGGTGCTTTCCATGGCCGTTTACGCTGCCAAAAAGGG
>DAITPX010000084.1:5964-6298 GCA_036833365.1 Clostridia bacterium
AATTCGGTGTGGAAGCCGTTTTGAAAGAACCGAGAATCGCATATAAAGAAACAATCAAAGGCAAAAGCGAAGCCGAAGGCAAGCATAAAAAGCAGTCGGGCGGCGCGGGGCAATTCGGCGTCGCGGTCATAAAATTCGAGCCCGGCGCGGAAGACGGAGTTTACGAATTTGTGGACGAGGTCGTGGGCGGAGCCGTTCCGAGACAGTTTATCCCCGCTGTCGACAAGGGCTTGCGTGAAGCCGTCAAAGCGGGAATTTTGGCGGGCTACCCCATGATAAACCTTAAGGCGCGCCTTGTGGACGGCAAATACCATCCCGTGGACAGCAAGGAAAT
>DAITPX010000085.1:0-6275 GCA_036833365.1 Clostridia bacterium
AAGGGAGCAAAATTCGCCTGGTTCTTTACCTATATGCCCGTGGGCGCCGACGCGGTGCCCGACCTTATGGTCACCGCCGACCAGCGCGAGTTTATGTATCGTCAGGTGCGCAAGTTCCGCGGCACAAAGCCGCTTTTCACCATGGATTTTTGGAACGACGGCGAATACGCCGACGGCTGCATAGCGGGAGGGCGGAGGTATCTCCACATTAACGCCAACGGCGAAATCGAACCCTGCGCGTTCATCCATTATTCCGACTCCAACATTTACGACAAAACACTGCTCGAGGCACTTCAGGCGCCGCTGTTTATGCAGTACCACGACAACCAGCCTTTCAACGACAACCACCTGCGCCCCTGCCCGTTGCTTGACAACCCGGGTAAGCTTACTGAAATGGTGGAAAAGTCAGGCGCCGTTTCGACCGATTTTATCAAGCCCGAGGACGTCCGCAGCCTGAGCGCCAAGTGCAAGTGCGCCGCGGATAATTGGTCCGGCACCGCCGACAGGCTTTGGAGCGAAAAGCACGGCTGCTTGGCCTGCCCCAAATGCCCACCCGTCCCTGAAGAAAAGAAGGAACAGGAGCAGGAAAAAGCCGCTCTGGCTTAAAAATTTTAAAGCGAAATAAATTAAAATTGATACAACCCTCCTCGTTAAAGCGCGTTTTGTTTGAGGACAAGTCCCCTCAAATTTAAAGCGCGCTTTTGAATTGCGGATGAATAAGCCAACGCGTAAAACTAACGCGTTTTTGTTATCTTAGTGATTTATTAAATTTGGCAAGCAAGCGCCCAAGGCGTAAAAATTAAAATTTATTTTATAAACGCAGTTTCCGAAAAGGTTTTTTTATTGACTTTTATTTCCCGATTGTTTATATTGTAATCGCGCGGCGAAAACCCGATGCATGGGTGTTTCGGTAAATGTCCTGCGCCCGCATTTATACAGCGGGGCATTAATTCAATTCGAATGTATTACATAAATGCTTAAAAAGGTCAGGTGAAAAAATGGACAAAAATAAAAAGGATAGACAAGAAGCCGCCGTATTCTTAAAATGCGATTGCGGCTGCGCTGCGTTCGTCGTCGAAAGAATGGAGGAAGGCGGTGAAATAAGCTACAATATTTCCGTGCAGGATTCGCGTTACGATTGCAAAAACGGCACGTTTTGGGGCAGGCTTAAAGGCGCTTTCAGGATTTTGTTCGGGAAATCCGTTCGCTACAACGACGTTTACATAGACGAACCCGAAAGGTTTAAAAAATTCGTAAACGAATTAAAAGCTTTGTGCCAAAACGATTAGAAAGGCGGAGTGCGTTCTTTATTTTTCGCCGTCTTTTTTGATGATCCGTTCCATAATTCGGGCAAAATAATACATAAACGGCATATAAAAATATCTAATCAGAAAGACTAACGTTTTTTGCTTTAATGGGAGGAAACAAACGGTGGACCGTAATTCATATACGCGCAAGCCCGAATGGCTGCGCATCAAAATCGGGTCTAACCCCGAAAGCAACCGGGTTTTGCGCACTTTGCGCACCCTTTCGCTGCATACGGTGTGCGAGGAGGCCAATTGCCCCAACCGCGGGGAGTGTTTCCGAAAACGCACCGCGACTTTTATGATTTTGGGCAACAATTGCACGCGCAACTGCACCTTCTGTACAGTGAGCAAAGGGTCGCTCTGCGCCGTAGACGCCGACGAGCCCAAGCATGTGGCGGAGGCTGTCAGGGAACTCGCGCTCAAGCATGCGGTAATCACTTCGGTCACGCGCGACGACCTGCCAGACGGCGGGGCGGAGCATTTCGCGGCGGTTATCCGCGCCATAAAAAACGAATTTAAAAGCCGTGCGCCCGTTATCGAGGTGCTTGTCCCCGATTTTCAGGGGAGCGAAGCCGCGCTTTCGACGGTTATCGACGCCGCTCCAGATATTATCAACCATAACGTCGAAACGATTCCCCGCCTTTATCCCGAGGTGAGGCCTTTGGCGGGCTACAACCGTTCGCTGGAACTGCTTTTACGCGTAAAAAAAGCCGCTCCAAAAATTTATACCAAATCGGGGCTTATGGTCGGGCTTGGCGAAACGCATGAGGAAGTACTCGGCGCCCTCAGCGACCTGCGCGAAAACGGCTGCGACATTCTGACGCTGGGGCAGTATCTCGCCCCGAGCAAAAAACATCACCCTGTCGCCGCCTACGTTACGCCCGAAGAGTTCGCCCGTTACAAGCGTGAAGCGGAAGAAATGGGTTTTCTGCTGGTCGCCTCGGGACCCTTGGTCAGAAGCTCTTACATGGCGGAAGAATCTTTCGGGCATATAAAAAAGACGTAAAACACTATGATTTACATAGAGCGCGAAAGCACAGACCCGTGTTTTTGGTTCGGGCTGGAAAACTACCTGATGCAAAGCCAAACGCTTGACGACGACGTATTTCTGCTTTGGCGCGTCAAACCCACACTCATGCTGGGCAGGTACCAAAACGCCGCCGCCGAAATCGATGAAGCATACGCCAAAAAGCGCGGCGTCCTCACGACCCGCCGCGTCACGGGGGGCGGGGCCATCTACGCCGACCTTGGCAGCTGGCAATTCAGCTTTATCAAGCGCGGGCGCGGCAGACAGATAGATTTTGTCGAATTCGTACTTCCCGTTCTTGACGCCTTGAGGCGTATGGGCTTTGACGCCGTCATGAGCGGGCGCAACGACCTTACAATCGGCGGCAAAAAGTTTTGCGGCAACGCGCAGTATCGCCTCGGCGGGCGCGTGCTGCACCACGGCAGCGTGTTGTTCCAAACCGATTTGGAAGAGATGGAGAGTTGCCTGACGGTCGATAACGAAAAATTCATATCCAAAGGCGTAAGCTCCCTTCGCCAACGCGTAACAAACCTAAAAGGGCACCTAAGCGGGAATATCGGTTCAGCGGAATTCGGCGAACGGTTGTCAAGGCTTCTCACCGCCGGCGCAAAACGCCAAGCCCTCGCTCCTGCCGACGTTGAAGCGATTGAGCAAACATACGCGCCTCTTTTCCGCGGCTGGGATTGGGTTTACGGCAAATCCCCCGATTTTCAGGTAAAAAGCGCCAAAAGACTCGCGGGCGGAAGGGTGGAGGTTGAAAAAGGCGTCATCACCGATTGCGTCATAGGCGGGGATTTTTTCTTCGCGGGCGACATATGCGCGATAACCGAGCGGCTCAGGGGTTGCCGTTACGACCGCGACAGCGTCTATGCCGCGCTTTCCGACGTGATGAAACGGCAGCCGTTTTATATGATAAACCTCGATGCGCTGGTGTCCTGCATAGTTTAATCAAATTATTTCACCTAAGGTAAATAATTTAAATACTGCCTAGCTGACGCGTGTTAAAAATAAATTTCATAAACCTTATTTTTTCATATTTTATAATTTAAGGTAGATTACGCCCGTGAATGCTGTATAATATAAATGAAAAACATATAATCGAAACGGAGGCAAACAAAAATGCCGCTTAACTTTAATAATAACAACAATAACAATAATAACAGGCCGAATTACCATGGAATTTTCGTCAGGATGGTCGAGAAAGCCAACAAAACCGCCAACTCTGAGCTTGCCAAAAAAATCAGGAAGCAACTGCTTATCTGGGGCGCGGTTGCCGCCGCCGTCGGCTTTGCGCTGCTTATCGTTTCAATAGTCAGCTTTGTGACGATAGGCTTCGATTTCAACCCAACGCGGATAGCCCTAAGCTTTGTCGGCTTTATTATTTCCTCCATCGTTTCAATGGTGGGGGTCAGCGCGATAAGCGCGGGACTGGCGATAGTGGCGGCGGGCATAACCACCGAGGTTTTGGACGTAAACCAATATTGCCCCAATTGCCATGACATAGTCGAGCCGCACGAAATTTTCTGCAACAAATGCGGTTACGACTTGAGGGCGCGGAAAAAATGCCCTTCCTGCGGCCATCAAAACGACGTCGGCGACGAATACTGCACCGAATGCGGTACAAAGCTTTGATTTTTGCCGCATTAAATCACAATACGCGCCGATATAAGCACGGCGAAATAATGCCTGGAAAGTTTGTTCCAAATACTGTAATTACGGCTTAACAGCCGCGGTCTGCTAAAAAATAAATATTAAATCATAACCGGCGGAAACCTTGATTTTATTTTAGCGTTAGACTACTTGGTTTTTCGTATTTCAGTTCGCTTAAAAAATATATATATTCCAATCCGCAAGATAGCGGTAAAATTTCAAATAAAACAAAAAAATTTGAAGCGGCCGCTTCAAATTTTTTTGCGCTAAGTAATATTTTAAAAGGTGTATTAACTTTACTTTTTTGTTTTTTTGTTCATGCGCAGGTATGAGAGGAGCAAAAGCAGCAGCGAAACGGCAAGGAAAATCGCCAGCAGTATATAAATATTGACCTCCAGCCCGAATATGCCGAGGTACCCTAAAGAGCTCTCCTCTATTGTCTCCGCAGGCATAACGGAAAGTATGTCCTTGCCTATCAAAATTCGCCGTAAGTGTATCGTCATATGAGAGAAGGGCAGCACAGTGGCTATCCCCTTAATGGCATCGCCCATTATCGACAGGGGGACATATATGCCGCTGAAAAAGCCGATCAGCGTCCCGACCACGGTCGAAACCGCGCCGAACGCGTTCATGGTAGTCACGAAGGAAACCAGCAGAAGGGTGAGCGGCGTGGAAATAAATACATAAAGCACTATTAGGCCCAAAATGCTCATCACCTGCCCGAAGCCGTACCAATACCCCGAAAACCCCAGATAGAGCATGGCCAGAAAAAACATTACCATAGTCAAAATCAGCGTCAGGAAAAAGGTGGAAAAAAAGTAACTGAGCGTTATTTTATAACGTTTTACGGGCGAAATCAAAAGGGATTCGATTCTTTTCGTCGCTATGTCGTCCACATACGTCCCAATAACTCCCAGCGAAAGCGTCAGGGTGTTTACCACCAAAACGCCGCCCATAATATATCCTATCATAAACCGCGTTTTTAGCAGTTGTGTCGGAAAGGGGATGGAGTCGTAAAGCTTCCCCAAAAAGAGAATGTAAATCAACAGCATTATGATAATGCTCAAAAATGAGAAAAACACCGACACCTTGTCTCTGTAAAAATTCTTAATGTGCCTAAAGCTCAACCTGAATATATCTTTCATTTGCTTTCCCCCTCGACTACCGCAATAAATACGTCGTCCATGGTGCCTTTTATCAGTTCGAAGCTTGCGATATTATCTTTGTTATCCGTCAAAACCGCTATGTTTTGCTCAACGCTCAGGTTTTTCACCGTCAGCGTGTCGGCGATTTCCGTGTCGGCAAACCCTTTTTCGGCGAGGTATGCCTTAAGGCTTTGTTTTTTCTTGGGCTTGATTTTCAAAATATCGTTGGCGTAGCGGTTTTTAAGCTCGCTGGGCGTGCCCTGCGCGTAAATTTTGCCCTTGTTGAGGATTACCACATAGTCGGCGTCGTTGGTTTCGTGCATATAGTGCGTCGTCAAAAAAACCGTCAGATTCTTTTGTTTTTGCAGGCCTTCGATGATTGACCAGATGACCTTGCGGCTTTCGGGATCGAGGCCCGTCGTGGGTTCGTCCAAAAACAAAATTTCGGGGCTGCCTATGAGCGCTTTGGCTATTTCCACGCGGCGCTTCTGCCCGCCCGACAAAAATCTAAACTGCTTGTTTTCAAACTCCGCCAAATCCAGCGTGTTCCGGAGCTCGTCGTATTTAGCGTTTAGTTCCGCCTTGTTCGGCAAGTAAAGCCCCCCCATGTAAAAGATGTTTTCCTTTACGGTCAATAAATTGTCAGAAGTGTTTTCCTGAAACACAACGCCTATTTTGCTTCTTATATAAACGTCGTCGGCGCTGCCGTTGAGGTAATATTCGCCCTTATCCTGTTGGAGCAGCGTGGTGATGATTTTAATCGTCGTGCTTTTGCCCGCGCCGTTGGGGCCCAAAAAACAAAAAAACTCGCCGCGCCGCACCTCGAAACTGATGTCGTCGACGGCTCTGAGAGTCATTTTGCCGTAACTTTTCGTAAGGTTTTTAACCTGCAGAATAACGTCATTTTTCATAAATAACTTCCTAAATAGTTTAGATTTTCAGTCAAATGCTGCTTTGATTATATTATCGCAGAATTGCCCCGTCAAGCAAATTGTTAATAAAACCTAGTCAAATCCCCGCCTTTACATAATCTTTACATAAAATTTACATAATTATGATATTCGGAAGTTTGGTTTTGCATTAAAATCAAAGCAGAACTTCAAATTCGGAGGAAATGAAAATTATGAAAAAATTCACAGCGATTTT
>DAITPX010000086.1:0-1693 GCA_036833365.1 Clostridia bacterium
CGCCCAAACGCGAAAATGCTTAAGTATTTCGAGGAGCGCGCAAAGGGCGGCGTCGGGCTTATAACGACGGGGCTTATCCCCGTGTCGTTCGGCATCGACAAGTCGCTTATCGAGCTTGGCGGGCTTTCCTATTTTCCGCGCATAGACCGCAGCCGCACCGTGTTTGCTCCGTGGCGCGACCTCGCCATGATGTGCCATTCGCACGGGAGCAAGCTGTTTATTCAGCTTACGCCGGGCTTGGGGCGCGTGGGCAACCCGCAGTGTTTGGTCACGCAGGCAAAATTCCCCAGGAGCGCGTCCTTCAACCCCAACTGGTACATGAAGGAAGTCCCCTGCCTGCGCCTTTCCGACCGCTCCCTCAAAAAAATCATCAAACGCGTGGGGCAAGGCAGCGCCGACGCCAAAGCCGCCAATATCGACGGCGTTTATCTTCACGGGCACGAGGGTTACCTTTTGGAACAGTTGACAAACCCCGCTTTCAACAGGCGCAAAATGGGGCGCTACTCCGATTACGAATTATTCGGGCTGGACATGATTGCCGAAATCCGCCGCAGGGTAGGCGAGCACTTCCCCATTATGTACCGAATCGACCTTTCTTTGGCGCTTAACGCCACATATAAAGACCGCATGAATACCACAAGCCCGCTCAAAAAATTCAAAAACGAGCGCACGGTCGAGCAGACATTGGAGTATATGCGCAAACTCGTAAACGCGGGCGTCGACATGTTCGACGTGGACTTGGGCTGCTACGACAACTGGTGGCTTCCCCACCCGCCGGGCTCCATGCCCTCGGGGTGCTTCCTTGATATCGCCCAAATCGCCAAAGAATATTTTCAATCCAACAACATACGCACCAACAAGGGACAGGAAGTCGCCGTGGTCGCCGTTGGCAAGCTCGGCTACCCCGACCTTGCCGAACGCGCGTTGCGTGAAAATAAATGCGACATGGTTATGCTTGGCAGGCCTCTGCTCGCCGACGCCGAATGGCCCAACAAAGCCTATGCGGGCAACGTCAAAGACATTCTCCCCTGCATCGGCTGCCAGGAGGGCTGTCTCAACGAATTCGTAGAGGGCGGACATCCCCAATGCGCCGTCAACGCGAGAACGGCTTTCGAGGAAGAACTTCCCAAGGAAACCCCCAAAGCCGCCATTAAAAAATACGTTGCGGTCGTGGGCGCGGGCCCTGCAGGCGTCACAGCCGCAAAAACTCTCCTTGAACGCGGGCACAGGGTCGACCTTTACGAAAAATCGGACTCTGCCGGCGGCAACGTCGTCCCGGGCAGCTTCCCTAAAATCAAATACGAAATCAAAAACTACCTCTCTTGGCTCAACCACACGCTGGAAAAGCTTAAGCTCAACCTCGGCTTCACTCTGTTTATGAACACGGAGGCGGACGCCGCGGCGCTCAAGCAAAACGGCTACGACGCCGTTTTGGTAGCCTCCGGCAGCAAGCAAAGCGTTCCCCCCGTCAAGGGCATCGACAAGCCGCACGTAATAAGCGCCATCGACGTGCTTAAAAACCCCTCTCTCGTCTCAAAGGCCAACGACATAGTGGTAATAGGCGGCGGCGTGGTGGGAGCGGAAACAGCCTACTATCTCAAATACGAGTACGGCAAAAACGTCAAGGTCGTGGAAATGGACAAATATATCATGAATCACACCTGCACGGCAAACCGAGGGCACATAATACACT
>DAITPX010000086.1:1703-2238 GCA_036833365.1 Clostridia bacterium
CGGGCGTGGAACTGCTCAACTGCACGCGCCTTTTGGAAATCAAGGACGGTGAGGTGCTGGTGCGCAAAAACACGCACAAAAACGTCCCCAACCCCTACAATACGTGGGCGCCTATTCTGCCCGAAAACATTGAAAATCCCATGGACGCTTTTCACCGCATCAAGGACAAACCCGTCAACCTCACGCTCAAGGCCGATGCGGTCGTGCTTGCCACGGGTTCCAAATCCGCCGACGCGCTGTATTACGACTGCGTTAAGCAAAACGCGGCACCCGAAATATACAACATCGGCGACAGCTTTAAGGCGGGCAAAATTTTCGAGGCGGTTCGGAGCGCATACAGAAAATCGCTGGCCGTTTAAGGAGGTTTAATTTATGCAGGAATATGAATACAAAATGGAATTGACGCCCGTACAAAAAGAAATCTTTTCGGGCGCGCGCGGCGAAACGCTGGCCAAGGTCATGCGCACCGTCGTGATGTTCGGCGACATGTTCGGAGCAAAAAGGCTTGTCCCAGTCACTCACAAAAAAGGGCACC
>DAITPX010000086.1:2248-2951 GCA_036833365.1 Clostridia bacterium
CGGGATAGGGCTTATCAAGCCGCTTTTCCGCATAATGGACGAGCTTATCGCGGCGGGCATCAAGGTCGAAGGCAAGTTTACCGTCGATCCCCGCCCTCTCGACTACCAAAACGTAAAATGCAGCGCGCTGGAAAAACTGGTTTTCAACAAAATCCTTTATTCACAGCAGGCGCGCTATGAAAAACAGCTCGAGGCCGTAGGCCTTGTCAACGGCGACGGCTTCACCTGCACCTGCTACCTGCCCGAGGTTGGCAACACGCCAAAGGAAGGCGACGTGCTTTCGTGGGCGGAATCCAGCGCGGTGGTATACGCAAACTCGGTGCTGGGCGCGCGCTGCAACCGCAACAGCGGCATGCTCGAGCTTTTCGGTTCTATCGTGGGCTACGTACCCGAGTTCGGCCTGCTGACCGACGATGGCCGCAAAGCCTCTTGGCGCGTAACGCTAAAAACCTCCAAACTTCCCGAAGCGCAGGTGCTCGGCAGCGCAATCGGCATGAAAGTCATGGAGGACGTCCCATACGTCTACGGACTTGACAAATATCTGGGCAACACTCTCGACGAGCGCGCGGTTTCCTACCTTAAGGATTTCGGCGCGGCGACGGCAAGCAACGGCGCGGTCGGGCTTTACCATATCGACGGGCTCACCCCCGAAGCCACCCACGCCCGATGCGCCGATCCCCATTACCATTGCCGCAATCAAGGC
>DAITPX010000086.1:2961-4941 GCA_036833365.1 Clostridia bacterium
ATCAAACAGGGCGAAAAACTTTTGCTTAAGGACGCCAAAGAATATATCATCGACGACGCCGAATTAGAACGCGTATACAAAAGCTACCCCGTAATGTGGAAGGACGCCTCCGCCAAGCCCACGCTTTGCTTTATCGGCTGTCCCCACCTTACTTATTCGCAGCTCTGCGGCTGGACTGACGCCATCACGGGCGCGCTCGAAACGGCTGGCAAAACCAAAGTCGCCGTTCCGACGGTGCTTACCGCAAGCCCTGCGGTGTGCCAAAAATTCAAAAAAACCGAGGGCTACGCCAAACTCACGGCTATGGGCGCGAGGCTTTCAAGCATCTGCCCCCTTATGTACACCAATAACCCGCTAACAAAACGCAGGCGCATAATCACCAACAGCAACAAGCTCAGGACATATTCGCGTTCGCGCTACTATCTCGACGAAAAAATTCTTGCGCTCATAACAGGAAAGGAGGTTTAGGATTGTGACAAAAACTTTTAAAGGGCGCGTTTTGGCGGGCGGCAAATGGAAGGGCGAGGCTGTGGTTTCGCGCCAGGGCGTTAACACTCTGGCGACTTTCCAGTCCAGCGCGCTTAAAAACTCAAAGCAGGTTATCGTCTCCGACCAAAACAATCCCGACATTTTCGGCAAAAACATCACGGGCAAGGCGCTTTGCCTGCCTATTACGATAGGCTCCACAACGGGCGGGCTGGTCATTCAGGCGATTTGCAGCATGAAATCGAACCCCGCTGCGTTTTTGTTCAGCGAACATATCGACAGCCTTGCCGCAAGCGGCATAGTGCTGGCCAAAGTCTGGGAAAACAGCGACATAATAGCGGTAGACATGCTGGGCAAGGATTTCCTCCAAACCGTAAAAACGGGCGACACTCTGGAAATTTCCGAGGACGGCACGGTTACGGTTTTAAATTGAGCCGCGTACAAATTAAGATAATAAAAAAACGCCCCTTTGTTTGGGGGCGTTTTTTTATTCTTTATTCGGACGGCACAAATTGGTCAAAATCGGCAAGCAGGTAAATTTTTTGAAATTTGACGAGCTCCCCTTCCGCATCGTAGAAACGTATTACCCCATTATTGGCTATAACTATCTTTGTTCCGTCGTTATATTGAATATTGCATAACAGTGTCGCACCTAAAAGATAATCCACAAAACGATACTTGTATCTTCCGTTTTGAATTTCCTTGATACAGGCGTCTTTAGTTTCGCCGGTTAATTCAATGACCGTCCCATATTCGAATTGGATATAACCCCGCGGCTCCAGCGAAACCGAAGCTATGTTTTCGGTCGGAACCAAACTTGTCAGCCGTTTGGGAGCAAAAAGAATTATCGAGGCGATAACGGCCAAAATAACTATTACTCCCACAATAGACAAAACTATAATATTTTTCTTTTTCATTATTCCGCTCCTATTTGACTTATTTCCGCATAATCCACCCGGAAATTATCGTTGAGATTAAAGCAAACGGCTTCGGCATAAATATAACCGTCTTTTGATTCATATGTGCAGTAATTAATCTCAATCGGGATAATTTCTTTTTCAGTAATATAATATATGCGGTGCGTCTCGGTATTAGTTAGGGCATCAAGCTGCTTAGAAGATATAGCCGTCGATTTTGAATTTATCGGCAGTATAGTTTGCTCTGAAAATTTTATTCCCGAGTGGGTTATATTAATTATTTTGTCGCCGTCATATTGAACATCATAAAAGTCATTTGTAAGGCAGCCGTTTATCATCCTATATATCCTAGACGCGCCGTCTTTGTAGTCATAGCGATACCATTCTCCCGATGCCGTACTTACTATATAATCGTCTAAAAGAAAACTGTCTATAACATTAACGGAAGATTTATTGGGAATGGTGTAGGTTATTGTTGTCCATGCATTACCCGCTATGCGAAATTCATGAATATTGTCCCATGGCCAAATAATTCCGTCGCTTGCATAGCTTGCGGCAGCAGCGAGGGGCGTGCCTT
>DAITPX010000086.1:4968-5635 GCA_036833365.1 Clostridia bacterium
CGGGCCACCCGATAGATGCTTTCGCGCCGGCGTTTACAGAATTATCAATCATTGAATTGTCAAAATTATCTTGATTTGACGAATAACATGCCGCCCAAACCGCAATTTTAACATTTTCCATATTGATTAATTGAGCAGCGTATAATAATGAGCCCGATGGAAATTTTACTAGTGCAGAGTCACCATGTCCGGCAAAAAATACTACCTCGCTGTTTAAGCGGGAATAGCCCCTGCTGTCAGTTCCTAAGATATGGCTTGCGTTATGTAAGTATTTGTCAGAATATGTCCCTACGCCGTAACCGTCCCATAGATACCGTTGAGGCGCTTCAAGGTCGGGTATGGTATTTATATCATCGTCGCCATAATCAAACCCGTACATAACGGCTTGCTGCTGCCTGATTTGCAGCGTAAATGTTCCCGAGGCGGTTGGATTGTAAAGCCTTACTTTTATGGTTAGTAATCTTCCAAGTTCGTTTTCAAAACCGATACAGGCATTATTGCCGACTCCGTTGTCATCGTCGGTTAGTGTTCCAACGTCCAGTCCCTCAAGAGTTAGATATGTCCGCGTTTCCTCTTGTCTCGACTACAAAATACCTAGTGTAGTGAATATGGATACTAAATTCTTTGGTCTCGCCCGCTGCGAGCGTTACAGTATAAAACGTATTAA
>DAITPX010000086.1:5668-5952 GCA_036833365.1 Clostridia bacterium
GAAAGCCAAATACTAATGTCAGTAATAGCGTCTGAAGCCTAAATTTTTTGTTGCTAGTCATATATAATTCTCTTTTTAGATTATTGGTATAAAAATTTACACCTAGTCTTAGTTAAACATAGATGGTAATTATTGTCAATGAGCATTTCCCGAATATTATTCAATTTTGTAACCCTAAGCCGTATACGGCGCAAAAAATAAACGCACAAAGCCGCAAAAACCAGCCATAAAGCACCCGATTTTACTAAATTCATAACGCTTCCTTATGTTAATACGGATTATTC
>DAITPX010000087.1:0-2745 GCA_036833365.1 Clostridia bacterium
CGACGGGGACACCGCCGTCGAGCAGCAGGTCGAAAAGGGCAAAAAGGCTTTCGTCGGCACGGAAATTTTGGGCAAAACGCTGGGGCTTTTGGGTTACGGCGTAATCGGGCGCAAGGTCGCAGAGGCCGCCCACGCCATGGGAATGAAGATTATTTTCTCCGACCCCTACTTCACGTCGGATTCGCCCGAATGGGCAAAGCAGTTTCCCACCAACGAAGAGGTGCTCAAGTCCGCCGACTACATTTCGGTTCACGTGCCTCTGCTAGATTCGACAAGGGGGCTGATCAACTCCAAAACAATCGGCTTGATGAAAGAAGGCGCCTGCCTGATTAACATCGCACGCGGCGAGCTCGTCGACGACGCCGCGGTGATAGCGGCACTCGGCTCGGGCAAGCTCAAACGCTACGTCACCGACTTCCCCAACGCCAAGCTTTTGGGGCATAAAAACATCGTCACAATCCCCCACCTGGGCGCAAGCACAATCGAGTCGGAAGACAACTGCGCCCAAATGGCGGGAGCCCAAATTAAGGCTTACCTCGAAGACGGCGACATAATCAACTCAGTAAACTATCCCAACGTGGCTTTTGCGGCTACCGGCAAGGCGGCTACTGTACTGTTCAAAGCCGAAGCCAAGGACGCCGTGGAAAAATTCCTCGCGGGACAAAAGACCAACAAATTTATGGTCAAGGTCAAAAAGGACTACGGCGCGGCGAAGGCCGATTTTATCGGCACCGTTCCCGAAAAAGAGCTTTCCGCAATTCAGGGCGTCCTTAGGGTTTTGACTTTTTAATTTAGATTAAAATTATTAAACAAAAAAACGGGCTGATACAGTCCGTTTTTTTACTTTAGTTTGTTTTAAATTTCAATGTCTAAACATTCGGTATTTTTTTATGCGGGCTCATTATTTCAAATTCGCTTCAAATGTTTTCCTATCGGATTTTTACAAAAACACCCATCCCGCGCCTCACTGGAAATTAAACCTTATTTCACCGTTTCGCCCGTAAGCGAAATTTTTATGCGCCTGACAAAATACGGTTTTTCTTCCAGCTCGAAGTATTCCACCGCCCCAACGCATTTGATAAGCAAAAAACTATAAAGGTTGATTACGACGGAAAGCGCGATGGAAACCCAGTTGAGCTTAACGAGGTCCTGCGTAAAGTAGTTTATCAAAAGCGTAAACAGCGTCGAAACCGCGATAATAACAAATATTTTCCAAAATACTTTCCAAAATACCCTCGCGATTTTTTGGAAGGAGACTTTGAGCGACTCCCTAATCCCCTGGTTTGCCGTAGTCATTTGCGGCAGCCAAAACGCGAACATTGTTTGCCGCGCCGAATAGGCGAACGTCAAAAAGAACAGCGCGACCGCTATCCCGACGACCTTAAGCGGCGCCAGCACGAAAATATACGTGCCGATAACGCCGAAAAGCACCAGCGCGTCCAGCCACATCGTCGAAACGACCTGCCAAAAGCTGAATTTGAGCGTTTTGCCCAGATTTTTGAAAAAGTACCATATATACGGGCGCGCGTTTGCCGTCTGCATAAATTCGGTCAGATGCGCCGTGGCAGGGATATCGGTAAACGCCACCAGGTAGCGGTAAACCGCCATGCCCAGCACCAAACCTATGGCGGCCCAAGCCAGCGAAATAAACATGCCCTGTATCCGGTCGAAGGCGTCCCGCAGCTTGGAAATAAGGTTCATTATATCCTCGTTGAACTTATCCGAGTCGAACGCCTCATCCCCCGCGAAAAACGCCGCGAAGTCCTCCAAAATAACGTTCAGGTTGTCGCGGAATTCCAGCTCGTTTAAAAGCTCCACCGCGCGGTTGACCGGCTCCGAAACGCACATTGCAAAAATCGCCAGCACCAGCGAAATGATTATTATCTGCATCAATATGGTTTTTAATATCAGCGGCAAATTCGTGCCCGAAAGCCTCAGCGCTTTTTTAAAGTTCATTTTTAAGTCCTCCTAAAACAACGAAACCGTTATGTCCTTGCGCACGCCTTCGGTCAGGTCGTTGTAGTTTTTCATCGCGAACACGGGCAGGTAGCAGCACCAGAAGAAATAATAGATTATGTTTACTACCACGTGAACGCCGTTCGGGTACCACGCGGCGGACGCGAGCAGGTTCGACGCCGCCTGCACCAGCCACGCCACAAGGAATGTTCCGCAAAACCGCGCCATAATCACGCCCATTTTTGTGGACACCAGCCTGGCCGAGTAGGAAACCGCCACGTTAAAGCGGTAGCCGTCAGAAAGCATTGAGGGTACGGTGCAAATCGTCAGCATAAAGAACGCCGCGTACATAATGTAAAACCCAGCGGTTACGGCGAGCGAAAGGAAGAAAAACAGCCACCCGCCGATGTTCATTACGTAAAAAAGGTAAATCATGCCGCATATAATAAGGCTGATAAACTCGAACGCCGCCAGCGCCAGCAAAAAGTAAGGAAATACCGCCAAAATGCTTTCGTTGAGCATTGCGAAAATCCTAGTATACGACCTCAGCCCAAGCCTCATGTGCCTTTCCACCGCCGAAACCGTCATGCACAGCGAGAAAAACAGGCTGATAAGCCCCAAAATATATATCCAAAAATTTTCAGTAGTGTTAAAGCTGGTAAAATAGCCGAACAAATCCTTAGTAAAATTTTCCACCACGAGGCTTTCGCCGCCGGTCAAACGCCGCGCGAGGCTTACGAAAAAATCGGCGGGCGAATTGTCGTAAGCGGCCGCGCCCACAAAACCCAG
>DAITPX010000087.1:2755-5054 GCA_036833365.1 Clostridia bacterium
ATTTTGCCCGCCGCACTCTTGGGCTTTGCGGGCGAGTTGTCGTATGCGGCCGCGCCCACAAAGCCCAAGAGTGCGGCGGGCAAAATCGCCAGCGGAAGCATAAACCAAAAATTTTTTATCATATAAACGAGCGTGGATTTTTTGCCTTTTCTCATAAGAAAACCGTTCCTCCAAAAGTTGTCGGCTTCGGGCGAATTTCTTTCGCGTTAAGCCGATGCCTTATTCAAAGTTATTATAACCTAATTTCCCCGCGAGTTCAACACTTTTTTGCCCTATTTCAAAAAACCACTCTCCCGCGTTCAGACAAAACGCATAAATCCCGGAACAACGCCGCCGCAAAACCCCTTTGGCTCAGGCGTATGCCCCCGCACGGAAATTCGGCGTTTGACTTAGCGCTTTTAATATGTTAATCTTTTTTAAAATATATCTTTTGGCAAGAGGAATGCCGGTTTATTACGGCTGCGTTGAGACACACCGCGCGCTCTTGAACCAAAACGGCAGACAAGCGAGGACTAAATGAAACTCCCGGCTGTTATTTACGCGATACTTGCGGCCCTGTGCTACGGCATAAGCGCGCCCATATCAAAAATTTTACTGAACGGCATGACGCCGGCGCTTATGGCTTCGCTGCTGTATCTCGGCGCGGGCGCGGGCATGATTGCCCTTAATCTTTGCCGCAAAAAACAATCGCGAGGCAAAGAAGCCCCGATAACGAAAAAAGAGCTACCCTATGTCGCGGCAATGGTTGTTCTCGACATAGCGGCGCCCATTTTTCTTATGGCCGGCTTGTCTATGACTTCTTCGGCTGCGGTGTCACTGCTTAATAATTTTGAAATTGTGGCGACATCGATAATCGCTCTTGCCGTATTCAAGGAAGCGGTCGGCAAAAGAATGTGGCTTGCAATCTCGCTCATCACAGTTTCGAGCATTTTCCTTACGGTAGAGGACTTTGGAAGCTTGACCTTTTCGTCCGGCTCGATCTTTGTTTTGGCGGCTTGCGTTTGCTGGGGCTTTGAAAACAACTGCACGCGCGCGCTTTCGCTGAAAAACCCTATGCAAATCGTCGCGGTTAAGGGCATCGGCTCCGGCCTGGGCGCGTTTCTTATCGCCGTTTTTATCGGCGGCGCTACTCCTAATATTCTTTACATAACCGCCGCCTTGGCGTTGGGGTTCGTCGCTTACGGACTAAGTATTTATTTTTACATTCTCGCGCAAAGGAGCCTCGGTGCCTCGAGGACAAGCGCGTTCTACGCGTTAGCTCCGTTTATAGGCGTGGGAGTGTCGTTCGCGATATTCAGAGAAACGCCTGCGTTATCCTTCTGGCCCGCGTTAGCCGTTATGGTCGCGGGCGCATATTTCGCCGCTTTTGAAAAGCACGAACACGAGCACGTTCATCTTGAAACCGAACACGAGCACCGCCATAACCACTCGGACGGCCACCACAATCATACACACGAGCCGCCTTTCAACGGCGAGCACAGCCACGCGCATATACACGCGGCCGTCACCCACACGCACCGGCATACTCCCGATTTACATCACTCGCACACGCATTAGCGCATCGCCGCCTTCAAAAATCTTTACGTCCGCGCCGCGCAAGCTTAACCTCTTTTATGCCATATCCGTTCTATACGAATAATAACCCGCACTCCACAAAAGCGGCGCGTAAAAACAACATAGCCGTTAAAATTTTGTTTTTACGAAAAAAAGAGGCTTAAAGCCTCTTTCGTTTCGCCACTCTTATCGGACGGCATACCCACAAAATCCTGCGGATTTAAACGGTTATTTTTTATTCTGGACGTAGTCCTGCACCCATTGGTAGTAGGTTCCGAGCATTTTGGGCAAATCCCTGCTTGTCAAAAGCATTTCGTGCGCTTCACGTTTGGTGAGCGTATCGATGTAGTCGATTACGGCGTAATACTTTTCGCGCTCGACGATTCGCGCCAGCCCCTCCTCGCCCACCTCGGCCAAAAGCTTTTGGATTTCGGCGGCGCGCCTGTATTCGTTGGTCTGCGCCTCCGCGGCCTTGCTCGAAAGCGACGCTTGGTACTTCGCTTCGTTGCTCTCTAGGCTGTTGTTGTATTTGATTATTTCCTCCTGCTTTTTCACCACGTCCGCAAGCAGCTTTTGCGTCGCAGCCTGCATTTCCAGCGATTTGCTGTTGCCCAAAGCCTCCAAAGCCTCGTTTGTAAGCGCCTGCAAATCGTAAATCTGCTTTTTCATCAGATTGACGTTTGCGTCTTTCTGCCCCAAAACGTTGTTTTGCTCCCTTTCGTAAGCCTCTTCCGTTTCTTTCACG
>DAITPX010000087.1:5072-5937 GCA_036833365.1 Clostridia bacterium
TGCCCCCTTTTCAAAGCGTCGCGCTTAACCCCAGTTTTGTTTTCCTCCAGCTCCTCCGCAAGCCCACCGATTTTAAACAGCGCGTTAAGCTCGGCCTGGTCGATTTTGTCCGCGATACTGTTCGCGTTCTTTTTCGCCTTGCCGCGGATATCCGCCTCCTCCGAGTAATATTTGGTCGCCAGGCTCTTTTCCGCCTGCTCCCAAATTTCGCCCGCCGTAGGCATAACGTAGCTGAGCTTTTCCGTCCCGAGGCTGTCGGGCAAACCGAGCTCCGGCTCCGTGTAATAGGTCGAGTAATTTCTCTCTATTTTCGAAAGCTCCTTCAAAAGGCCGTCGTAGGTTTTCGCCGCCCCGTTTTGCTCTGTTTTTGGCGTTTCGGCCGGTTTCGTTGCGCCCCCCGTTTTGGGCTTTGCGGCGCTTCCCGAACCGGAGTCCGTCGCCAGCACGCTATAACTTATTCTCATCTAAAAATTCTCCTTAACTTAAAATATTTATCAGCTTGTCGCCCATCAGGGCAACGACGCCGCCATCGTAAAAGCATGCCGCGTCGCAAACGGCCAAAACCTTTGCGTCCATTTCCTCGGGCGCCGCCAAGTCCGCATAATAAAGCCACGCGACGCCGCCTTTTATGGCAAGCACGGCAAGCTTTTCCCCGTCGGCTTTTACGTCCGTTACGCCGTCGATTTTGAGGGTTGCCGCTTCCGTCAATGTCTCGCCGCGCCTGAAAACCGTCGCCGCCCCGCCGCTTACGCACACCGCAAATTTCGTTTCCCCGTTTTCCGCGGCAAAAACTTTGCCCGCCCTGACGGTTCCGAGCTCCGCCGAAACCATCGTTTTGGCGTTAAAATCGATTTGCCCCGAAAAC
>DAITPX010000088.1:0-5851 GCA_036833365.1 Clostridia bacterium
AAAGGGTCTGCTCGCCGTCACGATATATTTTTTCGTAATCAGCCTTTGCAGCGGTGTTTACAGCACCCTGATTATGCCTTATTTCCGTTCCACAGGCGATTGGGCGTTTTTCGGCTACAATCTCGACGGCATGGTAGTTTACATTATGATATACGGCGCGTCCACGATAGGGCGGTTTTTGGGCGCCAACGTCCAGTACCGCATAAAATTCAACAAAGAAAAACGCTTCAACGTGGCGATGGCGGTTTATATTATCACAAACGCGTTATATATAATCATTTTCCACCTGCCCGTTTATCTTATGGTGCTGTGTATGTTCGTTGAGGGCGCATTGTCCGTTACCAGCTACAACATCCGCATTTCGTCGACGCAGCAATACGTGCCCGACCACAAGCGGGGCAGATTCAACGGCGTGTTCCTTTTCTTCAACAACCTGGGCATGATTTTGGGACAGCTCGTCGCGGGCGGCATAGGCGACCTCGGCTGGAGCGTTCCGATAATAATAACCGTCGACTTCGCCTTCAACCTTGTGGCGGTTTTCCTGATAGTTTTGCCCGCGCGAAATCAGATTTCAAAAATTTACAACGCCGACTTATAAAAATTTTACTTTTTGAATTAAAAATTATACAAACCATAAAGCCGCCTTAAATAAAAGGCGGCTTCTAATTTACATTTATCTCGTATTACTAATTACCTTCACTCGGCACGAAAACCGGTATTTGACCAAGTAAATATATCTTTTGCGAAAACCCGTTTTAGACGGCGCAAAAATTCGGTTTTCTAATAGACAATCTGAATGATTTTGTCGTTTTGCGCTATTTGTGTCGGATTTTATCATTAATCTTGTTCCTCTAAATTAAATCCGTAAGCCCAGTCGTCCTACTCAACGATAATATTTACAAGCCTCGAGGGAATGACAATCACTTTTTTGACCTGCCTGCCGTCCATGAGCTCCTTTATTTTTTCGTCTGACAAAACAGCCTGCTCCACGCCGGAAGCGTCGAGGCTGGTGTCAATCATCATTTTGCCCCGCAGCTTGCTGTTTATTTGCACAGCGATTTCGACCCGGCTGCGCTTCAGGGCATTTTCGTCAACCGTCGGGAACCCCGCGTCTGCTACCGAGTATTTTCGGCCAAGCGTTTCCCAAAACTCCTCGGCTAGGTGAGGCGCTACGGGCGCGAGCATCCTCACAAGGTCTAGTACGGCGTCAAAATAAAGGCTGCCGTTTATCTCTCCGTCATCGTAACGGCCGAGAGCGTTGGTAAGTTCCATCATGCGCGCCACCGCGGTGTTAAAGCTGAACACGGGATAATCCTCGTTCACGGCTTTGATTGTATTGTTCCTGACAAAATCGAGCTCCGCGTCCTTTGCCGTTTTGCCGCCTTTGCCTTTGACTTCATTGGCTCGCGCAACGATGCGCTCCACCCTTTCCAGCCATTTCGCCACGGCCTTTATCCCGTCGTCGCTCCACGGCCCGCCTTCGATGTACTTAAAGGCAAACGCCATATAGGTGCGGAAAACGTCGCTGCCGTATTTTGCTATATAGGGGTCGGGCGAAATCACGTTGCCCTTGCTTTTGCTCATTCTGTTGCCGTCGGGGCCGAGAATTATGCCCTGATGCACAAGCGACTTAAAAGGCTCGTCAAAATCGATATAGCCCATATCCTTAAGCGCTTTTGTGAAAAACCTCGCGTACAAAAGGTGCATGCAGGCATGCTCGGGGCCGCCGATATATTTGTCGACGGGCAGCATTTTGTTGATAAGCGCGCTGTCGAAGGGTTTTTCGGCGTTTTTGTTGTCGGGATAGCGCAGGTAGTACCAGCTGCTGCATACAAACGTATCCAGCGTGTCCGCCTCCCTTTTGGCGGGCGCGCCGCAAATCGGGCAAACCGTATTGACAAAACTCTCGTCCCTTTTCAGCGGGCTGACCCCGTCCGGCGTAAAGTTGACGTTATAAGGCAGCAGAACGGGCAGCTGATCTTCGGGCACGGGCACGGTGCCGCAATTGGGGCAGTACACGATTGGTATCGGCGCGCCCCAATATCTTTGTCGTGAAACAAGCCAGTCGCGCAAACGGTAATTAGTCACGCGCTTGCCCTTGCCGATTTTTTCGAGCTTTTCGGCCACGGCGACGCAGCCTTCCTCGGTGGCAAGCCCGTCGAATTCGTCCGAATTTACCATAATCCCCGATTCGGTATACGGCAGCTCGTCGTTGCTGCCGTCAACGCTTTTTATAACCCTTTTTATAGACAAATTGTGTTTTTTCGCAAAAATATAGTCCCTTTCGTCGTGCGCCGCAACGCCCATGATGGCGCCCGTCCCGTACGAGTAAAGCACATAATCCCCCACCCACACCGGGACTTTTTCTCCCGTCAGCGGGTTGATGGCAAAACTGCCCGTAAATACTCCCGTTTTTTCCTTGGCGGTAGACAGCCTTTCGATTTCGGTTGTGCGCGCCGCCTGCGTTTTGTAAGCCTCGACGGCCTCCTTGTTTTCGGGGGTGGTAATAACGTCCACCAACGGATGCTCGGGTGCCAGCACGGCATACGAGCACCCCGCAAGCGTGTCCGCGCGCGTGGTGAATACCCTAAATTCGTGACTGCCGTCCTCCGTTACAAAAACAAGCTCGGCGCCGACGCTTTTGCCAATCCAGTTGCGCTGCATAGCCTTGGTCCGCTCGGGCCAGTCCAGCTTGTCGAGCCCTTCCAAAAGCTGCTCGGCGTAATCGGTTATTTTAAAAAACCACTGTGTAAGGTTTCTGCGCTCTACGACGGAATTGCACCTTTCGCATTCCCCGCCCACGACCTGCTCGTTGGCCAGCACGGTGTTACACCCGGGGCAAAAGTTTACGGGCGCTTTTTTGCGGTAGGCAAGCCCGCGGTGGTACATCTGCAAAAACATCCACTGCGTCCATTTGTAATATTCGGGCAGGCAGGTGGCGATTTCATAGTCCCAGTCGAACATCGCCCCCATTTTCTTAAGCTGCCCTTCCATAAATCTGATATTTTCCATTGTGGAGTCGTGGGGGTGAACGCCCTTTTTTATGGCGTAATTTTCCGCGGGCAGCCCGAACGCGTCGAAGCCCATAGGCTCAAAAACGTTTTTGCCCTTGGCGCGCATAAAACGCGCGTAGCTGTCGGACAAACCGAAGTTGTACCAATGCCCGATATGCAGCTTGTCCCCCGACGGGTACGAAAACATTTCCAGCACGTAATGCTTGTTTTCGGCCTTGCTTTTATCGAACGCGTAAAGCTTGGTTTCCGCCCATTTTTTGTTCCACTTATTTTCGATATCGATGTAGTTCATAGGTCAAAATGCCCCTTAAGAATGAAAAATATTATGCAAATTGTAATACTATTCCCCCGTTTTGTCAAATGTTTGCCCGTCCGCCCCAAAACCCTCTCAAGTCCGTGTCATACGGCATATTATTTTCCAAAATTTGGAAAGCTTCGCCGCCTTAAATTTCGTTCTCTTTATAAATTCTTGCCTTCTATGTGAAAACTAAAATGTTTCTTTTACGCAAATTAAAGCGTCAAATTATTCGGTTTTACAATAAAAAACCTCTTTACTTTGACGCAAAAATGTGTACACTATAAATATGCTTTATTTTCTTGTTTACGTAGCCATCATGAGCGCGATCACCTTTACCCTTTATTACCTCGACAAAAAGCGCTCACTGGAGGGCGGCTACCGCATAAGCCGAAAAACCCTCCTGCTCATGTCCTTTTTGGGCGGCGCCGCGGGCGGGTATTTGGCGATGAATATTTTTCGGCATAAAACCAGGATATGGTATTTCAACGTCGTGAATATTCTGTCCATAGTCCTGCATATCGCCGTAGCGTTAGCCTTTTTATTTTGGTTTTAAAATTTATTCACTAAAAACCTACGAACTTTCCTTTGAACCACCAAAAATATAAGTTCTAATTTAACTTTAAGACATTTCTCTCCTCCTTTAAACGAAAAAAACCGGCATAATCCAAACTCTTATGTTTCAAAAATTTAAGCAAAAAATATTCCCGTCAGCTTGGATTTCACCGATTTATTTTTTTAATTTATTAAGATAAATTCTTGTCATAATACTCCGGCAACTTGCTTAATGCCCCGCGACAAAATAACAAACTATATATTTATAATAACTAAAAATGAAAATTAAGAATAAGAGGCTGCAGCGCAGTCTGATTTTCGCCCGACTTTATTTTAATAATAATTCGAATTATATTATTAAATCAAACTCATTTTCTGTCCAAGTATTCCTTCGCGCGGTTGGGCTTGATTTCCTCCCTCGCCCGACCGATTACAAAATCGTCCGCCGCGGTATTTTTCGTAAGCGTTGTCCCGCTCGCCACAAAGGTGCCGTCTCCGAGCGTAATGGGCGCTATCAGGTTGCAGTTGCTCCCCACAAAAACATTATCCCCCAAAACGCTCCTGTGCTTCCTTTTGCCGTCGTAGTTGCAAAAAATCACCCCGCAGCCGATGTTACAGCTTTTGCCGACCGTCGCGTCGCCTATGTATGCCAAATGACTGGCCTTGGTGCCTTCACCCAAAATAGAATTTTTTATCTCGACAAAATTCCCCACGCGGCAATTGTCGCCGACGGCCGTTTTATCCCGCAGATGTGCGTTGGGCCCCACCGCGCAGTTTGCCCCGACGGCGCTGTCGGTTATCCTGCTAGACTTTATCACGCTGTTTCGCCCGATTACAGAGTTTTCTATCACCGAAAAGCTCCCCACCGTGCAGCCGTCCTCCAAAACCGTTTCGCCCTTGACGACACAATACGGCTCGAGGGTCACGTTTTTCCCCACCTTTACGCCGCTTTCGACATAATTCATAAATCCAATCCGCCCTAAAATATTTTTTCGTAATATTTTATGCGGACGGCGGCGTGGATAGTTACGCAAATTTAGCTGTTTGTCACCCTTGCCACAATCACCGTCATGTCGTCTTTTGGCGAGTTGGAGCATTTTTCCTTGGCTTTCTCCAAAAATTGTTCGGCGATTACCTGCGGGTTTGTAAGCACGTTTTGCTCGAGCAATTCGCCTATCTCGTTTTTGTCCTCGAAGCAATCGTAAAACCCGTCGGTGTAAAGCACAATCATATCCCCCGCCTGAAGCGCCTTTTTGGTGCTTGACGGCTTCATTTCCTCCAAAACTCCCAGCGGCAAATTTCCCCCGCTGATAAATTGAACCTCCCCGTTGCAGCGGACAACCGAGGTAGGCGAGGCAAGCTTGATAAAATCCGCCAACCCCCTGTTTAGGTTTATCACGCAGATGTCCACGGCGGTGAAATTCTCCTCGTTCGCCGTCGCCAAAAGCTTATTGACCGAGCTAAGTATTATGTCGTTGTCAAATCCCGCCTTGTAAAAGTTTTCCACAAGCGAAATCGCGACGTTGCTGGTTTTTTCAGCGCCCACTCCGCTCCCCATGCCGTCGCAAAGCGCAATCAAAAATTTGTCCTTGTTTATTTTAATAAACGAATGCGTGTCGCCCGAAACCTCGCTGCCTTCTTTTATCGCTGAAGCAAGCCCGAAGGTTATATTGTAAACGGGCTTTTGCTTGAGGTGCAGTATAATCCAGTTCGCGTTGTCCGGGATGCGCTCGACAGCGTCCACCATCATGTTGCAGTTGGAAATGCGCGACACAATTTGCAGCAAAATTTCTTTGTTGGCGTCCGCCGCGCTCACCGTAAGCGTGACGAAAAGCTGCCCCTGTTCCTCCCAAATCACCACTTCCTTTGTCAGCACGTTGCAAAACGTCAGTTCCTCCAGCATCAGCTTTTCCTTTTCGCGGTCGAAGGTCAAAACGCCCTTGCATTGCTGCGAAAAGGAAAAGCTGATGCTGGAGGAACTGACGTT
>DAITPX010000089.1:0-5797 GCA_036833365.1 Clostridia bacterium
ATTTGGTAAATCTCGTCCTGCGAGAGGCTGTGGAATACTATTATATCGTCCACCCTGTTTAAAAATTCCGGCTTGAAGTGCTGCTTAAGGGCGTCCATCATTTTTTCTTTCATCTGGTCGTATTGCGTGGAGCCCGTTTGGTCAAACCCGAGGCGCGGCATGGATTTTTCGTAGCCCGTGCCCACGTTGCTGGTCATTATGATTATCGTGTTTTTGAAGTCCACCATCCTGCCCTTGCTGTCCGTCAGGCGACCGTCGTCGAGAATCTGCAACAAAATATTGAATACGTCGGGATGGGCTTTTTCCACTTCGTCGAAAAGCAGAACGGAATAGGGTTTGCGGCGGACTTTTTCGGTCAGTTGCCCCGACTCGTCGAAGCCGATGTAGCCCGGGGGCGCGCCGATAAGCTTGCTGGTGCTGTGTTTTTCCATATATTCGGACATATCGAGCCTTATCATAAGGTTTTCGTCGCCGAACACCGCCTCGGCAAGCGCCTTGGTGAGCTCGGTTTTGCCTACGCCCGTAGGCCCGATAAAGATGAAACTGCCTATGGGACGCTTGGGGTCTTTGAGCCCCGCGCGAGCGCGGCGTATGGCCCTTGCCACAGCCGAAACCGCCTCGGACTGCCCCACTACGCGCTCCTGCAAAACCTTTTCGAGGTTGAGTAAGCGCTCGGACTCGCTTTCGTTGATGCGCGTGACGGGGATGCCCGTCCATTTCGCCACGACCTCGGCGATTTCCTCCTCGCCTATCGACGCCCGCGCCTGGCTGCGCTGCGCGTTGATTTTGTCGCGGGCTTCGTCTATCTGGGCGGACAGCTTGTCAGCCTGTACGCGCACCTGCTCGGCGCGGACGAATTCCTGATGATTGCTGGCCTCGTACATTTCGGTTTTGAGCTTCTGGAGCTGCTCTTCAAGGTCGCGGAGCTCCTTGGGCGTGGTGAAAATATCCAATTTTGCCTTGCTGGCCGCTTCGTCGATAAGGTCTATCGCCTTGTCGGGCAGGAACCTGTCGGTGATATAGCGGTCTGAAAGCTTGGCGGCGGCGACAATCGCCTCGTCGGTGATGGTTATCTGGTGGTGGGCTTCGTATTTGTCCTTAAGCCCCTTGAGAATTTGTATGGATTCGTCCACACTCGGCTCGTTGACCATAATGGGCTGAAAACGGCGCTCAAGCGCGGAATCCTTTTCGATATATTTGCGGTATTCGTCAAGCGTGGTGGCGCCGATGGTCTGCAATTCGCCCCTTGCCAAAAGCGGCTTGAGGATATCGGCGGCGTCCATTTTGCCGTCAGAGGTCGCTCCCGCACCCACGAGGTTGTGAATTTCGTCGATAAACAATATTATCTTGCCGCTTGTGGTGACGACGTTTATTGCGTCCTTAAGCCGTTCCTCGAAGTCGCCGCGGTACTTTGTGCCCGCGAGCATGCCCGCGAGGTCGAGCGAAAAGACGATTTTGTTTTTGAGAAGGTCGGGCACCTCGCCGCTTACTATCGCCTCGGCCAGCCCCTCGACAATAGCCGATTTGCCTACGCCGGGCTCGCCTATAAGCACTGGGTTGTTTTTTGTGCGGCGGGAAAGGATTTGGATTATGCGGTTTATTTCCTCCTCCCTGCCGATAACGGGATCGAGCTTGCCCTCCTTGGCTTTTTTGGTTATATCCGAACCGAAACGGGCGAGTTCGCCGAGCTCCGGGTTGTTTTCGGGTTCGTCGGATTTTTCGTTGTATTTGGCGGTGGGGTTGCTTTTGAAACGCGGCTCCACGCCCGCGTCGGCGGCGACCTTTAACACAAGGTCGTGAATGTTGACGCCGAGCTGGCGGAAAATGTTCATCGCGACGCTTTCCTGTTCCGTCAAAATCGCGAGCAGAAGGTGCTCGCTGCCTATATAGTTGCGCTGGGCGGCCACGGCTATCTGGTTGGCCAATTGCAGCGCAAGCTTTGCGCGGGGCGAATAGTCCACCGTGTCGCGCGCCATCTGGTCGCTTGCCAGCCTGAAGTTGGCGGCGGTGACCCCCGCCTCCTTGAGCCTTTGCTGAGCGATGCACTCCGTGTTAATCAGCCCTAAAACAATGTGTTCGGTGCCGATTATGCTGTTGCGGTTTTTTTGAACCCACGTTTCGGCGAGCAGCATTGCCCTTTTGACACTGTCTGTGTACATCATAATAGTTTTTCTCCTGAAAATAAAAGGTTTAAAGCAGTTTGCAAACCTGCGTGATAATTTTTTTAGCCTGCCTTGCGCGCAAAACCTCCTCGCCGAGTTCCGCCTTGCCCGAAACGAGCAGATTGGCTTTGCCGCACAATGAAAGCATTTCGTCGAATTTTTCCATGTTGGATATTGAAAAAAAGTCGTAGTACTCGCCGAGCTTTATGCTTGCGTAGCAGTCGTAAAGCTCGGACATTTTGAGCTTGTAACAATAATTTATAAGCCCGAACGCCCTAAGGGACTTGTCCTTGACGCCGGAATAGTCGTCTATGACCTGTTCGCGCGCCTTTGCCTCCGCCTCAGCGAGCGTAAGCGCCGCGCGCATAACGGCATTAAGGAGGTTGAACTCGGAATATCCCAAAGAGAGCTTGTTGGAAATCTGGTAAAGGTAGGCGCTGGCTTTGGTGCCCTCGCCGAAAATCCCCCTTACCTCGATTTTGGCCTTGCCAAGCTCGCGGACGATTTTTTGAATGCCCTCGGTTTGGGTAAGCGCGGGCAGAAACATCATGACCGACGCCCTCATGCCCGTGCCCACGTTGGTTGGGCAAGCCGTCAGAAAACCAAGCTCCCCGTCATAGGCTATGGGCAGGCTGGCAATCAGCCTGTCGTCGATTTCGTTGAGCACGCAAAACGCCGAAACCAAGTCGAACCCTTTTGTCACGCATTGGAGCCTCAGGTGGTCTTCCTCGTTGAGCATAACCGACACGCGCTCGTCCGCCGAAATCAGCACCGCTCCGCTGCTTTTGTTGGCCGCCAAGAGCGGGCTTATCTGGTGTTTTTCAATCAGCGACTGTTTTTGCAGCGGCGTAAGCGCGCTCATGGCGTACGCCTTGTATCTGCCGGACTTGCGCAAAACCGACGTCGCTTGGGCCATAAAGCTCATGACCGGCTCGGTGAGGTCGTCGAAGGGCGGGTAGGGAAGGTGCGCGAGGTTGCGCGCCAAACGGACGCGGCTACTTACCGCCATGTTTTCCAAATAGCTTTTCATTCGCCCGCCCCGTCCAAAAAGGATATCTGCCTGTCCAAAATTTCGGCGTCGAGATAGCGCTGTTCGCTTGCCGCAAAGTCGCGCATTTGTTTGAGTCCGGCAATCAAAAGCTCTTTGTCGGGCAGGCCGCCGTCCGCGCTTTTGCCTTTGTTTTCGGTTTTAACCTGCAAGGGCGGCAGTACTTTGCCGATTTCGTCGGCAAAGCTTTGGTAGCAGTAGTTGCAACCTAAAAACCCCGTTTTTATAAATTGTGAAAGCGCCCTGCCGCAGCTCCGGCAAATTTTGTCGCCGCCGTTCGAATACATTTTTCCTTAAGATTTTTTAGTTTTTGTTTCTTACTTTTCGTACTATATGCCTTCCGAGGTAGCCGACTTCCAGCATAACCATAGGCATAAGCGACAGTATGAGCGCGTAGCCGTAGTAAACGCTCATGGATTCGGTGAACATTGTCAGGCTGAATACCCCCGCGATGGGCGGGACGAACGCCACCAGGGCGATAAGCGAGAAAGAAATAATGAGCGCGCCCACCATGTATTTGTTGCTGAACGGGCTGTCGCGGAAAATCGAATTGTTGCTGCGCATTTCCATCGCGAAAAACAACTGTCCCATAGAAAGCACCAAAAACGCCATCGTGCCGCCCGCCTCGTGTTTGGCAAGGTCCGTGCCTGGAGTCTGGAGGCCGAGATAGTAAGCTATGAGCGTAACCACGGCGAAAAATACGCCGTAAATGATTATTTCAATGCCCATGCCGTGGGCGAAAAACCCTTCGTCCTTGGACTTCGGCTTGCGGTTCATTATTCCGAGCTCCGGCCGCTCCATGCCTATGGCAAGCGCGGGAAGCCCGTCGGTGACAAGATTTATCCATAAAAGCTGAATGGCTACGAGAGGCGTTTCGCGCCAGATAAGCATGGCTACGAAAACAATCAGAATTTCGCCCAAGTTGCACCCTAAAAGGTACTTGACGGCTTTTTTGATGTTGTCGAATATGCCCCTGCCTTCCTCTACCGCGTCTACTATCGTCGCAAAATTGTCGTCGGTCAATACCATGTCTGCGGCGCCCTTGGCCACGTCGGTGCCCGTAATGCCCATGGCGCAGCCTATGTCGGCGGCCTTAAGCGCGGGGGCGTCGTTTACGCCGTCGCCCGTCATTGCGACAACCTCGCCGCGCGCCTGCCACGCCTTGACTATGCGGATTTTGTCCTGCGGCGAAACGCGCGCGTAAACCGCGTATTTATCCACGTTTTCGGTAAGATCCCTGTCGGAAATTTTAAGAAGCTCCTCGCCCGTAATGGCGGTGTCGCCCTCGCGCATAATGCCGAGCTGTTTGGCTATGGCCGTTGCAGTAATAACGTGGTCGCCCGTAATCATAACCGGCTTAATGCCGGCGTGTATGCAGATTTCAACAGCCTCTTTGGCTTCCTCTCTCGGCGGGTCTATCATACCGATAAGTCCAGCGAAAATCAAGTTCTTTTCCAGTTCGGCGTTGTCGAATTTTTTTGGCAGGGCATCCAAAACCTTGTACGCCACAACCAGCACGCGCAGGGCTTCTTTGCTCATGTCCATAACCGCCTGCTGGATTTCGTCAACCGGCTTACCGCTGACTTCGCTTATAAGCGATTCCCACGCGCCCTTGACTATGACGTAATACTTGCCGTCGATGACGTTGACGGTCGTCATAAGCTTGCGGTCGGAATCGAAGGGTATTTCGTATTTGCGGGGATATTTTTTGTTAAGGTCGTCTTTTCTCATGCCCAGCGTGCGGGCCGCCACAATAATGGAGGTTTCAGTCGGGTCGCCGATATGCCTGTCGGCGCCGTTTTCTTCCAAAACCACGCCGTCGCAGCAAAGCGTCGCCAGCATAAGCATGTTTTTGGCTTCGTCGCCCACCGCGGGCATGGTCTCAATGGAATCGCCCGAGTAGCATTTTACCACCGTCATGCGGTTTTGGGTCAATGTGCCCGTTTTATCCGAGCAAATTACCGACGCGCTGCCGAGAGTCTCGACGGCGGGCAATTTGCGCGCAATTGCGTTTCGCGTTACCATGCGCGCCACGCCCCTTGCCAAAACTATTGTGACGATTGCGGGCAGTCCTTCGGGGATTGCCGCGACTGCCAAGGAAACCGCGGTCATAAAATATTTCATAAATATCGGCAAAAGCGGGTCGCCGGGGGCTTTCATAATAAGACCTTCGATAACGCCAACCGCGAAAACAATCAGAGACACGAAAAGGCAGATGAAACCCAAATACTTGGACAGCGACGCCAGCTTGAGCTGAAGCGGCGTTTTTGTCTCCTCCTCCCCTGAAAGCATGGATGCGATTTTGCCTATTTCGGTTTTCATGCCCGTCGCCGTAACCACGGCTTTTGCCCTGCCGTAGCTTACGGGAGAGCTGGAAAATATCATATTCGTCCTGTCGCCGATGGGGCTGTTTTCGCTGCAAATAGTGAGATAGTCCTTTTCCACCGGCACGGATTCGCCCGTAAGGGCCGATTCGTCAATTTTTAAGCTGGCCGATTCGATAAGCCTCGCGTCCGCGGGCACCATGTCGCCCGCCTCGACTGTTATTATGTCCCCAACGCCTATTTGCGAAACTTCCAAAACGGAT
>DAITPX010000090.1:0-5763 GCA_036833365.1 Clostridia bacterium
AGCAAGGGCGCCCAGGTAAGCACGGGCACCCCCATTTTGGAACTTTTGTGAGGGTGAAAAATGAATATACTCGAGGTTTTAAAAACTCTTTGGCATGACAGCGGTTTTTCCGTCATCGATTACCGCCAGATTATAATGATAGCGATTGCCTGCGGTTTGCTTTATTTGGCCATAGCCAAAAAATTCGAGCCTTCCCTTTTGGTGGGTATCGGGTTCGGCATGCTGTTGACCAATTTGCCGGGCAGCGACCTCTATCACGCGAGCCTGTGGAACGACCCTAACAACGTCGATTTCGTAGTCAACTACCAACAGGTATTGACTCACGGCGGGCTTTTGGACTTTCTTTACATAGGCGTAAAAACCGGCATTTATCCCTGCCTGATTTTTATAGGCATAGGCGCTATGACCGACTTCGGCCCCATGATAGCGCGCCCCAGCTCGCTGCTTTTGGGCGCCGCCGCGCAAATCGGCATTTATATCGCTTTTTTCCTTGCGAAGCTAGTGGGGTTTAATCCGGCTGAGTCTGCCGCGATAGCGATAATCGGCGGTGCGGACGGCCCTATGACCATTTGGCTAACAAAGACGCTGGCGCCCGAGTTGCTCGCACCCATTGCGATAGCGGCGTATTCTTACATGGCGCTGATACCTATGATTCAGCCTCCCGTCATGCGGCTTTTGACCACTCAAAAAGAACGTATGGTCGCCATGAAGGAGCCGCGCGAAGTGTCAAAGCTCGAAAAAATCATATTCCCCATAGTTCTGGTAATAGCCATGTGCGTAATCCTGCCTTCCGTGGCAATGCTTATGGGCTGCTTTATGCTGGGCAATTTACTAAAGGAATGCGGCGTTACCCAAAGGCTGTCCGATACGGCGCAAAACGGCCTGCTCAACGTAGTCACGATATTTTTGGGAATTTCCGTAGGCGCCACCGCGCACTACGAAACCTTCCTCACTCTTGAGACGATTTCCATTATCGCTCTGGGCCTTATCGCTTTCGCGGCGGCTACGGCGGGCGGCGTGCTTTTGGGCAAGTTTATGTATTGGGTAACAAAAGGCAAAGTTAATCCGCTTATCGGCGCGGCGGGCGTGTCGGCAATGCCTATGGCGGCGCGCGTGGTCAACGCCGAGGGCAGAAAATACAATCCCGACAACTACCTCCTGATGCACGCCATGGGCCCCAATGTCGCGGGCGGCATAGGCTCGGCGATAGCGGCCGGCATATTTATGGCGCTTTTCGGCTAAAATAAGTGTAGGTTAGGCGAAGGGAAAATGCGTTTGACACAAAAAAAACTTAACGAAATATTTTTAAAGCAAGGCGCGGCCGCGCCTTGCTTTTTTTTCAAAAAAACCGGCTCCACAAACGACGAGGCTAAAAATTTGATTCGGTCGGGCGTTGAAAAGGGAGCCGTTTTGGCGGCGCGCCAGACCCGAGGCAGGGGGCGGTTCGGCAGGGCGTTTTTATCCAAAAAAGGCAAAGGGGTATATCTGAGCTATTTCGGGCCCTGTGCCCTTGCCGACGTTATGCCCTTGGGCGGGCTGTGCGCCCTTGCGGTTACCGGGGCGGTTTGGGATTTATACAAAATTCCCTGCAAAATCAAGTGGCCCAACGATGTGATTTTTAATGGCAAAAAGCTGTCTGGAATTTTGCCCGAAAGCGTAGGCGGCGGCGAACGCCGAGCCGCGGTTATCGGCATAGGCATAAACGTAAATTATACTTCCTTTGATTTCGGCGCCCTCAAAAAAACCGCGATTTCGGTAAGGCAAATAGTCAAAAAGCCCCGATGCGTTTTCACCTTGGCCGCCGCCGTGACAAAACGGCTTGAAGAAATTTTCGCGGGGCTCAGCGGAAACAAAGCCGCGCTTGCCGCAGAATACGCGGCGCTCTGCGACACCGTCGGCAAAACCGTGGAATTTATCAGGGACGGGAAAACCGTTTCGGCAAAAGCGGTTGCCACCGACGCCGACTGCGCCTTGATATTGGAGGTTAACGGCAAAACCGAAAAAATCGCGTGGGGCGAAATCTCCGTCAAACCCGCCGATTAGCTTAATTTATCCGGCGGACACATTCTTCTATTATCAGGTATTGATATTTTTACAGCCGATTAAATCTTATATAAAATAAAAAAAAATCTTTCGGGTTCTGAAAGATTTTTGCTTTAGCCAAATTTACGGCGGGCAATTTAAGCGCAAAAAATTTTCGTCGAAAATTTATGTCACATACCTTTGTCCGAGTCCGCGGGCCCGTTCTTTCAACGCCGTTTTGCATATCAGCGCTTTTAACGGCGGTAGTTATTAAACCCAAAAACTTTTTTTCACCGATTTTTTTTGTCACGCCGCCCGTGCCCCTCCCAAAAACGGTGTTACGATTATTTTGGATAACGCACGAGGAAGCTTAACAAATTTTTTTTGTTACTCAAAAATTCAAAAAAAAATAATGAAAATTAATAAATTTTATATCGAAAAAACGCCAAAAAAACACGAAAAAAACGCGTTTTTTCGCGTTTTTGACGTAAAAATTACGTGAAAATCGAAGTGCAACGGATGTAAAAAACGTGTTAACGGGATGTTAAAAGTAAAATTCTACCTAAATTCGACTTTTAAACCGATAGTTCTAAGGCAAGTACTTGGTAAAAAAGCGTGGTTTATAGTAAAATAAGTATACTGGAAACTTAAAAATAAGGAGAGATTTTATGAGCGATTTCGGAAATTTTTTGTACGGGTTGCGCAAAGAAAAAAATATGACCCAGGCGGATTTGGCCGATCTTTTGGGCGTTACAAATAAGGCGGTATCAAAATGGGAGATGGGGGCGGCTTTTCCCGAAACAAGCCAGCTTGTGCCTATAGCCGACATTTTCGGCGTGACGGTGGACGAACTGCTTAAAGGCAGGCGCGACGGCGGCTACAGTGATGAAAGCCGCGCAAACGCGGGCGGACAGGCGCCCCAAAACGTTGTTTTTGACCGTGAAGAGGACGATGACGAAACGGATTTTTCGCCCGAACGGGTGAAAATGTCGCAGACGGAAATAACCATGACCGTGCTGGGCGTGGCGCTGATTTTAATCGGGATTTTCGCGCTTGTTATCATGGCGCATTTCGGCGTCGCCTACCCCATTTACCTGACGTCGCTTTTTGTGTGCGTCGCGGGCGGGGTTTCGATTTTTATCATAACGGACGGCGTAAAAAACGCGGCGCGTTTCGAGGTTAGCGACGAACAAAAGAGCCAATATAAGCGCAATAACAGGCTTTTGGCTTTGGGCGTCGCGCTGTTGATAATGTCTCCCGTTAGTTGGTTTTATGACGACTATGCCGAGACGCAATATCTTATGATCGGGTTTTTCGCCGTTTTGTTCGCGGGGGTTTTGATTACGGTTTTGTCGGGGCTTAAGATGGAAAACACCGAAAAAATTTCGCGCGCTAATAAGGTTATGAAAAACGTCGAAAATGGCAGGGGTCAAATCTACGCCGCAAAGCAAAAAAACCGCGCGGCGGGCATAGCGGGGGCCATCGCGATGCCTTTGGCAGTCATAATTTACATGATAATGGGCTTTGTTTTTAACAACTGGCACCCGAGTTGGATTGTGTTTCCAATAGCGGCTCTGACAGTGGGAATAATAAGCGGCGTCGCGCAGCAAAAATAAATAATTTATATGAAATACGCGGTTTTGTCAGCTTAAAACCGCGTATTTAAGTTTATTTACAATTTATAAGCTATTAACAGGAAGTTTGCCGCATATAGCGGTTTGGCGAACGGGACGAAATAGGAAAAAGTTAAATTAGATTTGCACGCGCTTGTTTAAATATTAACCTCATTTAATTTTTTTGAAATATTTTTTGGCATTGTATTCGACCTGCGCTTCGGTTTGCTCCGTCGTCAGGCCGTAGGCGTCGGCAAGGAGCGGCAGTACAAAACGGATATACTTGGGATAATTCAGCCTGCCGCGGTAGGGCTCCGGCGCAAGGTAAGGCCCGTCGGTTTCGGTCACGATTTGCCCGAGTGGGATTTCCGCAAGCATAGCATAGCGCTTTTTCGCCATATAGGTCAGCGACCCGCCCACCGAAAAATACCAATCCCTTTGGGCGAGGAGTTTCGTTGTTTCCACGCTCGCCGAATAGCAATGGAACATTACGCCGCTGTTTAAAAAACGATTTTGCGCTTTCAGTATGTCGAGGGCGTCCCCCCACGCGTCGCGTATATGCAAAACGAGCGGCAGCCCCAGCCCGTCGGCAAGCTCAATCTGCGCCGCAAAGACGTCCTTTTGCAGCTGCTTTTGCGTGTCCGGATAGTGGTAATCCAGCCCTATCTCGCCCATAGCCACGATTTTGGGTTTCTCTGCCAGCTCTTTTATGCGCTCAACCGTTGCATCGTTAAATTCGTCGGCGCAGCTTGGGTGTAGCCCCACCGTGGCATAAATCTTTTCATATTTTTCCGCCAAAGCCGCTCCCGCGTTCATTGACGCGACGTCCGACGACGAGTTAATCACAAAATCGATGCCGTCGGCGGCAAAATTGGATATAATCTCTTTGCGCTCGCCGTCGTAGCGCGGGTCGTCGAGGTGCACGTGGCAGTCAATCATGCCAGTTTCTCCAGCTCGGCAAGCTCTTTGGGAATGTCGAGGCGGTCGAACAGGTTTTCGCCCTTAATGATTTTTTGCCCCGGCTTAAGCGCGCCGAATTTTTTTACGGAACCAAAATCCTTCGCCATTTCGCCTAAGGTCAGTTTGTCAAAAATTTTCTGCGCGGTTTCGGGCAAAAACGGGCTGATTAGAACCGCCGCAAAGCGTATCGACTCGGCAAGATTATAAATGACGGTCCCGAGCCTGCCGCGCCCCGCTTCGTCCTTGGCCAACGCCCACGGCATTGTTTCGTCTATATATTTGTTCGCGCGGTTTATTATCCTAAAAATTTCCGCCAGCGCGTCGGGCGCCGACAAGGCGTCCACCGCCGCCGTGATTTTTTCAAGCGCCCCGTCGCACATTTCCACAAGCTCGGCGTCGGCCTCGGCCCGCTTTTCCGGCGCGGGCAAAGCCCCGCCGAAATATTTGTCCACCATAGCGGTCGTACGCGAAACCAGGTTGCCAAGGCTGTTGCACAGGTCGGCGTTTATCCTGTTCAAAAACGACTCGTTTGTGCAATTGCCGTCGCTGCCGAAAGGGATTTCCCTAAGCAAATAATATCTTACCGCGTCGACGGAATAGCGGTCTGAAAGCACAAACGGGTCTTTGACGTTACCGACGGATTTGCTCATTTTGCCGCCGTCAAAAAGCAGCCAGCCGTGCCCGTACACCTGTTTGGGCATAGGCAGGTCCAGCGCCATAAGCAAAGCGGGCCATATTATCGCGTGAAAACGCACTATTTCCTTGCCAACCATGTGCAGGTCGGCGGGCCAGAACTTTTCAAACCGCGACGTGTCGTCGGTGCCGTAGCCCAGCGCGGTGAGATAATTCGCCAGCGCGTCAATCCACACGTAAGCCACGTGCTTTTGGTTGAAGGGCAGAGGTATGCCCCATTTTACCGTGGTGCGGCTGACGCACAAATCCTTAAGCCCGGGTTTGATAAAATTGTTTACCATCTCGTTCATGCGGCTTTTGGGCGCGATGAAGTCGGGGTTTTTTTCATAAAGCTCCAGCAGCCTGTCGGCGTATTTGCTCAGGCGGAAAAAGTAGCTCTCTTCTTTTTGGAGGTGGACCTCCCTGCCGCAGTCGGGGCATTTGCCGTCGGCAAGCTGGCTTTTCGTCCAAAAGCTTTCGCAGGGCGTGCAGTACC
>DAITPX010000091.1:0-722 GCA_036833365.1 Clostridia bacterium
AGGAGGCGTTTTATCCTAACAAACTGACAAGGAAAATTTTAGGGCTCGGAGAGTAGCAAAATGAAAAAATTTTTAATAATTTCGCTCGCAATTGTTATGATTGTGAGCCTTTTTTTGCCCGTCTGCGCGTTCGGTGAAAATTACGACGCGGACTTCAGCTTTACATTCGGGGACGCCGTCTGGCATTACCGCCTGCGCAATAATATCGGGGAGCTGAGCCAATCCCAGATAAACAACCGCGCTGTTTACCGCTCGCACAGGGAAAAAAAGCGCGTAGCTTACGGGCTTGTCGAAAACGGTTTTACGTATGAACAGGTGCTTAATTATATATTTCCCAACCTTAATTCCCTCCTAAACAAAATAGAGAAAAAAACCGATAAAAAGCCCCGGAACGCCGAGTATTCCGCAAGCATAAACGGCGTCAAATATACCGCCGACCAAAAGGGCAGAGAAATAAATTATGAAAAATTGTTTAAGGCGGTGTTCGGCGGCGGAAGCGTAATCCAAGTGCCAACGCAGGACATCGCGCCCGCCGTGACCTTAACAAGCGTCAAAGCAAAAACAGCTTTGCGCGCGGCGTTTTCAACCAGTTTCGCTTCCAGCGGCGCAGGGCGCAGCCACAACATAGCCCGCGCGCTGTCCTCCTTGGACGGCGTCGTCATAAAAAACGGCGAAAGACTGAGTTTTAACAAAATCGTCGGCCCTCGCACTGAAGAAAACGG
>DAITPX010000091.1:732-5758 GCA_036833365.1 Clostridia bacterium
GACGCAAAAATAATAGTGGACGGAAAATACGTCGACGGCGTGGGCGGCGGGGTGTGCCAGGTTTCCACCACGCTTTACAACGCGCTTTTGCTCGCCGACATAGCGGTCCTTAACCGCAGCCGCCACAGCCTTGTCAGCGGGTACGTATTGTCGGGGTTTGACGCAATGGTTTCGTCGAGCGCCGATTTGATTTTTCAAAACAACACCGGCGAGGATGTGGTCATTACGGCGGGCGTCAGGGACAGAAACGCCGTAATAGCGGTTTACGGCATCAAAAATCCTTACCAGATAAAGCGCGTGAGCGTCGAAACCAAACGCATCCCGCCCGAAACTCAGGTGATTGTGGACACAGAAAAAAAATATGCCGACAGGGTGCTTTACGACGACGAAACCTTCGTTTTGACAAACGGCAGCGACAACGTGGAGGCCGAGGCGTACCTGGTTTATTATTCGGGAGGCAAAGAGGTGGCGAAAAAACTTCTTCACACCGACCGCTATTCGCCCGCGCCGAGGATAATCGTCAAGGGCGCGGAAAAACGCCCCCAAATCGCGGAGGGCAAGTAGTTTTATTAGGAAACAAAAATGAATAGTTGGCAAGGGCGTTTTTTCTCACTTGTTGACGGATTCTATGTATTCGCCCTATAAAACGCCGCGCATTTTACCGCTCACGGCCGGCGCCTTAAAAGATGTAATTACCCGCGGCTTGCGCGGAACGCGCCGAAGGGCGCGGTTCAAGGCGGCCGGGCCTTACAAATCCGTTTTGCGATTTGTAAGGGCTAGCGTCTAGCAGCCCGTTAAAGAGGGCGGGGTGCTAAGCGGTATTATACTTATTTTTATTAAGATATCGCTTGAAATATCCCGCGGGTTAATGTATAATCAAGGTTAACATAAAAACTAAAGGGATATTAATTAAATGCCCGCTGACGCAAAAAACAAGGGCAGGACGCTGCCGCATAATTTAGAGGCCGAACAGTCGGTGCTGAGCTGTTTTCTTATCGACGGCGACAAAGCCGCCGAATTTGTTCCGCGGCTCGACCCCGACGACTTTTATTCCGAGGCGCACAAGCGCGTGTTTTCCGCCATGCAAAAAATCAACCGCCGCGCGGTGGTGGTAGATTTGTCCACCCTGACCGACCAGCTGGAGCGCGACGGCATGATGGCGGCGGTGGGGGGCATGAACTACCTCGTAAGCCTTTCGACTTTTTTGCCCTCGTCGGCAAACTACAGGCATTACCACGAAATCGTCGAGCGCAACTCGGCGATGCGCAAGCTTATACTGAGCTGCACCGAAATAATAGAGGACTCCTATTCGTCCGAGGACGCCGAGCGCACAGTATCCCTCGCGGAAAAGAAAATTTTTGATATCAACCAAAAAAACCTCGTCGGCAGCCTTGTGCCACTCAAAGAGGGCGTCAGAGAGGCGCTGGACAGAATCCAGCGTTACGACCCCGCGTCGGAGGAATTTAAAGGCATAATGACGGGGTTTACCGATTTCGACAAAAAGACCAACGGCTTCCAGAAAGGCAACCTGATAATCCTCGCCGCCACGACGGGCGTAGGTAAATCCGCTATGGCGGTCAACATAATCGAAAACGCGGGCAAAAACGGCAAGACCGTCGCCTATTTTTCCTTGGAAATGCCCACCCGCGAAATAGCGCAAAGGCTGGTTTCGTCTTTTTCGGGCGTTTCGATGTCAAAGCTCACTACGGGAATGAAAAAGTCAAGCGAGGACTGGTCCAGGCTTTGGGACGCAAGCGACCTTATTTACAAAATGGAAATCTTCGTCGACGATTCTTCGCTGACGACTCCCGCAGAAATACGTTCAAAATGTCTCAGGCTGAAAGCGCAGCAGGGGTTGGATTTGGTCGTAATAGACTACCTGCAGCTGATGTCGCTGTCCAACAAAAAAACCGAAAGCCGCCAGCTCGAAATCGCCGAAATCACGCGCAACCTGAAAATAATCGCGAAGGAACTGGATATTCCGATTTTGGCGCTGTCGCAGCTTTCGCGCGAGGCGGCAAAACGCAACGTAAACGAGGGCAAGGAGCCCGTGCTGTCCGACCTGCGCGAATCGGGAGCCATCGAGCAGGATGCCGACATGGTACTGTTCATCTACAAAAAGCACGACGACGAAAAGGCGCTGTCCGACGCGCCCGCCGAGGTGGAGCTGATTGTAGCCAAAAACAGAAACGGCCCGACATTCAAAATGCCGTTGACTTGGATCGGCGAGCTGGTGCGCTTTGTAAACTTCGGCACGCCTTACAAGCCCGGTGCGGCAAAAACCGAAACCGCGCTTGAAGCCCCGCCCGTCGACGAAGCGCCGTTGCCAAGCGACGACGAGGCGCCGCCACTGCCCGAGCAATAAACGTATTTTTTAAATCTAAATATATAAAGGAAAAGTAAAAATAAAGATGGCCAACAATTTTATCGAAGAAATCATAGAAAAAGACCTCGCCGGCGGCAAGGTAAAAAGAGTGCAGACACGTTTTCCCCCTGAGCCCAACGGCTACCTGCACGTGGGGCACGCCAAAAGCCTGACAATCAATTTCGGCATGAAAGCCAAATATAACGGCAAGTGCATTTTGCGTTTCGACGACACAAACCCCGTCAAAGAGGATACCGAATATGTCAACAGCATTAAGGAAGACATCAAATGGCTGGGCTTCGAGTGGGACGATGTTGTGTTCGCGTCGGATTATTTCGAGCAAATGTACGGTTGCGCCGTAAAGCTCATTAAAAAAGGCAAGGCATACGTATGCGATTTTACGGCGGAACAGATAAAGGACATGCGCGGTACCGAGGTTATCCCCGGCACGCCCAGCCCTTACCGCAGCCGAAGCGCGGAGGAAAACCTCGATTTATTTGAAAGGATGCGCAAGGGCGAATTCGCCGACGGCGAAAAAATCCTGCGCGCAAAAATAGACATGGCAAGCCCCAACCTCAACATGCGCGACCCCGTAATTTACAGGGTGCTGCACGCCGCGCACCACAACACCGGCGACAAGTGGTGCATTTATCCGATGTACGACTTCGCCCACCCGATAGAGGACGCCGTCGAAGGCACCACCCATTCGCTGTGCTCGCTTGAGTTTGAGGACCACCGCCCCCTTTACGACTGGGTAATCAACGAATGCGAGTTTGAGCGCAAACCGCAGCAAATCGAATTCGCCAGACTGAATATAACCAATACGATTATGTCCAAGCGTTTTTTGAAACGGCTTGTGGACGAGGGCAAGGTTATGGCGTGGGACGACCCGCGCATGCCCACGATTTGCGGAATGCGCCGCCGCGGCTACCCCGCCGAAGCGATTAAGGATTTTTGCGAAAGGGTGGGCGTGGCAAAGGCTAACAGCACCGTCGAACAGTCCTACCTTGAGGCTTGTGTGCGCGAAAACCTCAACAAAAACTGCGACAGGGTGATGGCGGTGCTCGACCCGCTTAAAATAGAATTGACCAATTACGAAGGGACGGAAAAAATCCAAATAGAAAACAACCCCAACGCCGAACCGATAACCACGCGCGAGGTAACTTTCGGCAAAAACCTCTATATTGACCAAAGCGACTTTTCGCTCGCGCCTCCGCCGAAATACTACCGTCTTAAGCCCGGCGGCTGCGTGCGCCTGAAAGGAGCGTATATCATCCGCTGCGACGAGGTCGTCACCGATAAAAACGGCCGCCCGCAGTTGTTACGGTGTTCCGTTGTTGAAAACAGCAAAAGCGGCAGCGACGCGAGCGGGATGAAAGTCAAGGGCGTTATACAGTGGCTCAATGCAAACGAGTGTACCGAAGCCGAAATACGCCAGCTTGAAGGCCTTTTGCTCGACGCGGGCGAAAGCGGCGACTTTATGGAACGGCTTAACCCTGACAGTATGAAAGTGGTAAACGGCCTCGTCGAAAAAAGCCTCGCGGGCGCAAAAACAGGCGAAAAGTTCCAGTTTATGCGCATAGGCTACTACTGCGTCGACCGCGACAGCACGGCGGACAGGCCAGTTTTCAACCGGATTGTGGGCCTGAAAGACAGTTTCAACAAGTAATTGACACTCGCGGCGAAAAAATATATAATGTTACCAAAGAATTCAGTTCGGTGAAAAAATGAAAAATTGTACCAAATGCGGCGAGATAAACACTACCGATACAAAATATTGCGTTCGGTGCGGCAACGACACCTTTGTTTCGGACGACGACGTGATTTGCCCCAAATGCGGAATGGCAAACACCACCGAAAGCGCCTACTGTATCGGTTGCGGCGAGCCTCTGCCCGCCAAAGACGGCCGCGTTTCGGTATCGGTTAAGACAACCGCGCAAATGCCCGCGCCGATTGTTTCCGAACCCGTCGAGGACGGCTCCGTATGCGTGGTCTGCGGCGCGAAAATCAGGATGAACGACGTTTTTTGCACCAACTGCGGCAGCGTAGTCGCCGACAGCGCGAAAAACAAAATCGTCAAAAAGCGCCTTTGCCCCAAGTGCGGCAAGCCCAACGACCTCATTTCACGCTATTGCGGCTATTGTTTTACCGAGCTTGAGGGCGGCGATATCGAGGAATACTCGCTGGATTTCATCGAAACCGCCGTTAGCGGCGGTCAGGATGTCAAGCAGGCCGTTTTGGTTTCGGCGGGCGGCAAAAAAAGCCGTATCTGCCCCAACTGCGGCACGGTAAACGACTTCGACGAAAGCTACTGCGTCAAATGCGGCTGCAAGCTTTTTGTGGATATAGCAAAAAAATATTGCCTCGTATGCGGCACCGAAAACAACTACGATGCCAAATTTTGCGTAAAATGCCAATACGCTTTTTCGGGGCGCGCGTTCGGGCAGATGCAGGGCAGTTGGAAATGCTCTTCCTGCGGCGAGCTCAACGAGTCCGAAAGCAATTTTTGCTCTAAATGCGGCGCCAAACGCCCTAAAAGATAATTCGTTTTGGAGGGATAAATGGGTAACAACAATTTCAATATATGCCCGCGCTGCGGCTCGGCTAATTCGTCGGTGGCGAAATTTTGCTTCCAATGCGGCGCGCAGCTCAAGGCTACGG
>DAITPX010000092.1:0-841 GCA_036833365.1 Clostridia bacterium
ACGGGGTAAAATCGTTTACCGACTCGTCCGGCTGCCCGTCGCCGCTCAGCGTAAAGTCGTTAAAATCCGCGGCGAATAGTTTTCCTCCCGCAAGGTACAGCGATTTTTTGCCTCCCGCCTCAAAAAACGCGATTTTGCTCATAGCGCGCCCGTCCGTTTCGACGGCTTTGGGCACGGAATCGGGGCCGCCCGCGAACACGTTAAGCGCCCCGCCCGCCAAAAGGCTTATGTAGCCCGCCGCGCTTTGATACGCTAAACTGACGCCGCCGCCGAATACCGAAAGGCCGCTTCCCCTCGCGGTTACAGTCACCGAGCCGCTTACTGCCGCGCCGTGCGTCACCGTCACCACGACTGTGTTGATTCCTCTCTCCGCCTGAACGTAAGCCGCGTGACAAGCGGCCGACGCGCCGTAAGGGCTCAATTTGACGGGGAAAGAACCTATGAGCGCCGAATTGAAAACAATCTCCGCCTCCGCGTTTGCCGACCCGTTGCTCGAAAGGCTCAAAAAAACCTCCAGCGTCAGGCTTTGCGCCGACGGCGAGTAAAACGCGAACGCGACGGGCGTGCCCGAAGCTATCGCCGCCCCGTCCCGCCTGAGGTGGAGCAAATTCGCCGTTTTCGCGGCCAAGCCCGACACCCGCCTGCTTAAGTCCTGCGTTTTAAGGTACGCCATTTTGCCGTAATCCATATTATCTCTCCTTATAAAAACCTTCGCCGCATTTGCGCCAAATTCTTCAAGACACCTGACGTTATCAGCACGTGGCGAAGGTTATCTCTATCGGGCGCACCAGCACGGTTTTGCTTGTGGAAGTTATGCCGAACCTCAGAAGCTTTCCCCTCC
>DAITPX010000092.1:851-5605 GCA_036833365.1 Clostridia bacterium
CTGACTGCGATTTTTTGCCATACTTTTTTGCCCTTGACGCCGTAGTATTTCCATTCTCCGTCAAAGCACACCGCCAGCGTTACGCCGGTTTCGGAATAAACTGATATGCCGCGAATAAATTTGAATTCCGACCCCAGCCCCAAATCGGTTTCGGGCGAAATAAAGGTCTTGACGGCCGGAACGCCGAAAAACGTTCCCTCTCCCCTGACCGTCCCAAGGCGGCGTCCTTTTTCGCCCTCGAAGCAAATCAAAGGCAGGCTGACTTTTTCGGACATTACGGCCCCCAAAAAGGCAATTCCGTCCGCCCTCATTATTTCCGCCCGCCCGTCGGTTACGTCCAGCCTGAATATGGCGTTGTTCGCGCTCTCGGCTTTGCGCCCCAGCATTCCGCCGTCGTCAAAATCCATCCTGCACGCCAAAAGGTACTCGTTGTTTACGCAGGAGGCGACGGCGTTTTGATTGTCCGAAGCGAAAAGTCCGTCGAGGTTGGCGAAGATTTTTTTTGTATTCAGCCCGTCGAAGCTGTACATCCCGTCGCGGCTCAAAAAATAAATCACGTCGCCCGCTATCGCCACGCTGTCGGGATAAATCCCGCCCGTCGAATAAATCTCGTTGACGTAAAACTCCTTCTGGTCGGCGTAAGCGGTAAGCCGCGTTATGCCGTACTGCCTGAAAACGTAAATATAATCCATAAAGCTCACCACCTTAAGCAGCTTGCCCTTGGTGTCGGCAAATTCGATATAACCCGCCTGGTCGAGCGAAACGTTCCAGTTCGTCGGGTCCAGGTCGTCCGAAAACCAAAGCAGGTTGTCCTGCCCCACGGCGAAAAGCCTTTCGTAGTGCGTGCACATCGAGCGGATTTTCGGCGCGGTGTCGATTACCCTAATCTCGCTTTTGCCGTCATAAACGGCAAGGCTGTCTTGGGGCGACGAAAACATAATCACATCGTCCTCGCCCAGCTTGTAGTTGGCCGCGTCGGGTGCCATGCAAAACTCCGCGCTTATAGGCCTGGTTCCGTCGGGGTTCACAAGGCTGATTTCATAAAGCCGCATGTCCTCCAAAAACAAAATCAGCCTGTCGTCGGGCGCGTTGTTTTCATAGTCGGTGCGCTTAAAGTGCCACGCTTTCAAAATAGCCTGCGGCGCCTCCGCCGTTTGTTTTACGGCCTGCCCGTCAACGGTTGTTTCAAGCTCGAACGGCTCTATTCCACTAAGCTCCCTTAGAGCCCCGCTTCGGCCCGTGCAGTTGTAAAGCAGCTTTGCTGCGTTCAGCGGCTGCGCTTTGTCGTCGAGGTGCGTCGCAACTCCGCCGTCGAACTTAACCGCTATTCTTGCGTTCCTCATGCTTTTTCCCGCAATTCTTTTACTGTAAAACATCCTTTATCCCCTAGCGCCATTCCCTTTTTTTAATGGAAATCTCGCTTTTTTTGCTCAAAGCGTTGAGCAGGTTGTCTTTGTAACGCTTGTCCCAAACCTGCGCCTCGTCGTAATCGCCGTTTTGCAGGCAATACTCGGCGCAGACGGCGTAAGCCAAAGTCCTGACCCCTATCTGCCCGCCGCCCGTTTCGACCTCGTCCAAAAATCCGCGCTCGCCGGGGCGGTAGGTATATTCGACCTCCACGTCCCCCTCGGCCTCGAACTCCACGCCGTCAGGGCGGTAAACGTACCTCACGTTGCCGCCTTGCCGCGCCGACAAAATCTGCACGGGTGAACGCTCGAAACGCGCGTAAGGCACTATTCCCCCCGCGGTCACGGTTTGGCACGCCGTCAGCGGCAAATATTCCTCAGCCAGCTCGCAAAGCGCCAGGTTGACGCACCCCACAAGCTTTTGCAGCGTCCTGTCGCTTTTAACGGCGTCGAACAGCTCGTCGTCCATTTGTTCTTTCACAAAAACCCTTTGGTCTATATCCGTGCCGAGCATCGCGTCGGCAAGCCGTATAATGTCGCGTACTTTCATTTGTTTCACTTTCTCCCCTACTTTGAATTTCGCCTCGCCCCGGGCGCGGAACGCCTGTTGCGTAAGTTCTTTAACGGAGCATATTTCATATTTAAAAACATATGTTTTTTAAACCGCCCGATATTTAAGAACCTATCATATACCCAAAAACTCCCGAAACTTTTACCAGTCTTGCGCCGCGCAACTGAATTTTATCTCCCAAAGCCAAAAACCCTGCGGCTACTTTATTACGAATAAAATATCTTCCGCGCCACCATTGCTTTTAAAAATAATATTTCAAAATATAATGACGCCGCGCCTATATGATGCAATTTCGTCCCACTAAGATTTTATATTTTCCAACCGCGCCTTAGGCAGGCACCTCAAACGGCTTCCAAATAAGAGAAAACCGGCAAAAATAATTTGTCGGTTTTCTCCCGCGTTTACGCTTCGGTTATGCCGGTAAGCTTTGCCTGAGCGTTGGGCTTGTTGCATATAAGATCAGCGTATTTTACAAGCGTCGCCGTGTAGCTGGGCTTACCCGCGACCTGCTTCAAAACCCTGCCGTTTTCTCCCTCCAACCAACGCCAGTCGCAAAGCTGGTGCAGGTTGAAATCCTTGGCGGAAAGTATGTACATCGTGCCTTTGGGGCAAAACCTGTCGGCTACGAGAGGAATTCCGTTATACGACAGCGCTCTAAAGCCGCCTTCCAGATTCATAAAATCCAGGTTGCTGCTCATTTGGCGCATATGGTTCTGAAACGCGCGGCGGACGCCGTAGCTGCACACGATATAGTCGGGCGCGCTGCCGCTCGCCGCTTCCAGTTCGTCTATTACCTTCTGAATTTCGGCCTCGGTGATTTCCGAGACTGCGGCGGTGTAAGGCCTGAGCCACGGGTTTTCATTTTTTGACAAGCCGTAAAGCGTGTCGACAGAGCTGTCGAAAATCGCTTCCAGCCCCGTCAGCTCGTTTTGATAGCTGCCCTGAAGCGTGATTTGGTCGCCCCCGGCAAGCCCATCGAGCGTGGCTCCGCTTACCGTCACCGCTTTGTTCGGGCGGTCGACCGCCGTTATGCGCCTTGCCGCGCAGCCCGCCACAGCCTCGCCGCCGCGCAGAAAGTCGACGACCATGCCTTCCATAAGGTATTGCACGCTGTCGACCTCGACCTTGTTTTGCGCCGCGCTTTCAACAACCGCAAGCACGCCGTCGCCCTTGCCGAACAGCATCCTGCCGAAATTGAATTTAGACGCCGCCAAAAGCCCGTCCATTTCGGCGTCGAGTAGCGACAAAAACGCGCCCGCGTTGTTTTCGCTCGCGCGGATAGCCTTGTCCGAAATCTCGATGGTGCCGTAAAGGTTTTTCAGCGACTGCTTAAATTGCCTGTAATTGTTTCCCGCCGACACGGGCAGGTTGCCCGATTCCGTGCCCGCGCCGATTCCTCCGTTCATGCCGTAAGGCGCAAGCTTGATTATCTCTTTTCCCCAAACGTCGCGCTCGGTGGAAACGAACCTGTTGTAAAGCGGATTTGTGGCGGTATTGAGTTGGTTTGACAATGCTTCGAGGTACAAACTCTTAAGCGCATTGTCGGCGTTTGTCAGTGTTACCATAAAAAATTTTTCTCCTTTTCATTTTCGTTTTTTTTGAAAAAACCAAGGCGCCGCAAAAACCTTTATTTGAAAAAATTTCGGCTCATTTTGGACGCCTCTCCGATATCCTTGGGCTTGTTCTCGGGCGCCGCGGGCATGCACCCTCCGCCTCCCAGCAAAACGGGCGCCCTTCGCTCGGACTGCCTCATTAGGTAAATTTCAAAAATTTTATCGGCAATCAGCGGATTGTTCTCGACAAATTCCTTTAGGCCTTTAGCGTCGGTTGCGGCGGGCAAAGCCGAATCCTTTCCGCGGCCGCGGAAATTCATTTCGGGGTTGCGGACTTTCCCGCCGTCATTCGGTGGCGTAGAGCGGCAGTCGTTCCCGATTGTTGCCGCCCCGCTTGTACCAAGACGCGCCCCGCGCTCCTTTGCATTGCCGTTGCCAAATTCCGTCTCGGCTTTCTCTTGCTTTCTTGCGTTAATGCCGCTAAAGTCTGTTAATTGCCCCTCTTCGTTCCCGCGTTCCGTTGCGGCGGCGCCGCCGAACTCTCCCGTGCCCGAAACCGCATTTGAAATTTCGTTTTTCCCGAGCCGCCCATTTGGCAAAGGGTAGTCGTATTTTTCCGCTCCGTTCCTATCCTCCGTTTCATGGATATCACGAAATTTGTTTACAAGTCCTTTATTTTTTTGAATGCCCTGCGTTTCATTCAAAACGCGCGGCGTTTTGCCGTATTCGCCGTCGGACAAAGAGCCGTACGCGGTCATTCCTTCCATTCGTTTCGTCCCCTTGGTAACGCTAAATTTTCTTGAATTTTCTTTCTCACAACCCTCGCTACCGTTACCGCAAGATTCTGTCGTGGTTGCTTCTTTACCATCTTTCGGAAGGTTTGCCGTTACGCCCATCTCATTTAAAACAAGCGGCGTTTCCCCGTTTTCGTCGTTTATCAAATCGGCGTTCACAGCTTTTTTCGTTCCTTTCTGTGCGCAAGTCACAAAACTTTTTTCTTCAGCTTCATTTGAATTGACGGTTTTTCTTCCACTCTCGCCTTCAGAAGAAAAGCTATTCTCAATTGCCGTTACCCGTTCCGCCCCTCCAGCATCGCGAAATTCGGCTGACATTTTTTCTTCGCTCTTTTTTTCGTTATTCACGGTTACGCTCCGCTCACTTTCGGGCAATCTCTTGCTCCCGCCGTATTCACCGCAAAACGCACCTGTATTTCTCAAAGAGGTT
>DAITPX010000093.1:0-5593 GCA_036833365.1 Clostridia bacterium
TAAGTCAAAGGCAGTTTAAACAAAAAAACCGCCAAAATCCTGTCCCGCGTCAAAATCTCGGCGTCCACCGAGTTGATGGGGTTGTCGCCTTTTGTGCGGTAACATTCGTTCGGCAGCCCCTCGTTCAGCACTTCCACTATGCGGTGAGTGACTATGCGCCCGTCCGTCATTTCAAAGGTGACCACGTCGCCGACGCCGAGTTTTGTGTCCTCGCCCATCGCTTTGGTTACCAGTATGGAACCCACTTGCAGCGTGGGTTCCATACTGTCGGAAACAATTTCATAAAAGGACACCCCGAACAGCTCCGGCACCCGTCCCGACTTTTTATCGATTGTCACGTCCAAAAAAGCGTAAGCCAAAAAGATTATTACGACATAAAAGACCGCCATGCCTATTATTTTTTTGGTGTTCGGCTTCTTGGGAGAAGCTATCGCTTTGTCGAGCTCTTCCATCATTTGGCCTATCTGTGCCGCTTCGGTATATTTTTCCGTCATTTTGCCCTCTACGAAATTTTTCTGCAGAAATTAATCAACCTTTTTTTAGTGCGTTACGTTGTTCGGCGCCTGCGTGGCCGTCGCGGTCACCGTTATGTATGAGGTTTCCCCCATAAAATCAATGTCGTTATTTGTGCTTTCCCAGATGACTATTACACGGAACGACCTTAACGCTTTTTGGTTCGCCGGTATTGTAAGTTCAATTGTGGATGTTGTTCCGTTATTTTGAATTACCGACTGTTCGCCCAAGCCTCCCTTTACTTCGATAGAAAGAGGTTCTATGCCACCCGCGACTTCTACGGTGATGGTGACCAGCATGCCCGTTTCGGAAACGATGTCTCCGTTATAGTTCGCCACAGTAAATTCTTTTATCACTCTCTCTGTGGGAGCTATTTTCACGTCGGACGAAAAACCTTCCTTTCCCGCCGAGGTGAAAACGAATTGTTTGGCTATGATATCCCCGCCCGTCAATTCCGGCGCTTCGACCGTATAAATCGCCAGAGTCCCCGTAACGAGCGAGGTGGCTACAATCAAGGCGAGCAATACCAATGTGAATACTTTTTTCATTGTTTCTCCTTTATAAACGCCGCGTTTGCTTGGCAAACCGCGCATTTTAAAATAAATTTAGTTTACATCTTGGCTAGAATAAAAAATCTTCCGTCAGAATGGAATGGAACTGCTGTCCCTCTTCGTTGAACAGAGTACATTCCACGGTCAGCGTCAATTTTACGCGATAAACGTAATCAATCCTGACGATAAAAAAGTCGCTTCCGCTCATTCGTTCCAAAAAGTTGTCGTCCAAAAGTTCCTTGAAGCCCTCCGCAATGCGCGGGTCGCCCGTGTATGAAACCCGAGGGTTCGCCGAGCTGTTGTAGACTATCCTGAAATTTCGTCTGCTTGCATAAACCGGGCCGTCCTCATCGGGGCGCAGAAAATCCATAACTTCTTGGGCAAACTCCTCCGATTCCCGGCTCCTGTCCTCGGGCTCGGGTATGTAGGGTTCGGTGCGCTGCACGCCCGTAGCCCTTACCGTTACGGCGTTGCCGAATTCGGCGCCTTGGAATTCGATGTCGTTATCCGACGAAACCCACGTGACCACGACGGAAAAATCGAGCGTCTTTGCCTCCAGTCCGAAATATCTTTCGAGTTCCACGCTGCCCTCTCCGCCCTCGAGCGGAATGTCGCAGAGCTTTTGCCCGTTTTCGTAAAGCGCGGCCGCCAAATTTTCTATGGAGCGTTTCCCGTTTGCGGCCGTCAGCGCTACGGTTATCGTCGCGTCTATTTCCACTTCGGACACCGTTCCGCCGCTGGCGTTGGAAACGCTGAAAAAATATTCGTGGGCTTCGGCAGGCGCGATTTTTACCGCGGCGTCGAAATCGCCTCCTTTGTTGAGAGACAATACTATTGTTTTAGCCGTAAAGCCCCCGCTCGTTATTTCCTCGTTTACCGTATACCCGGCGAGCGAGCCGTATACCATGGAGGAAACGACCAGCATCAGCGCAAGAGTTATCAATAATGCTTTTTTCATTGATTTATTTACCTTACCTCCTTTTCTTTCTAATTTTCTATATAAAACAAACTATGCTTAAGCCTTGGGCGCGTTTTAAGTTTTCGCTTTGAGCAGTATGTCCGGCGCGCACCCTGCTTTCGGCGCATTCGGCAATATTCCGCCTGTTCAAGGCTTAAAAATGCCCGTCACCATTACTTATTTTCCGAAAATAAAAACGCAAATACCGTACTCTTAGTTTTTCTTAAGTAAGCATTTGCGAAACCGCTAAAATTCAATTAGAAAATCAAGCCAAACCGTCGGATTTAAGCGATTGCCGCATTAAGCCCGCCCGATGATATCATTTTATTTGGAAACTGTATCACTCAGAAGGTGAATTTTGTCGAAATTTGTAATTTAATGTAAATAAAATAAAGCTGTAAGTTATTTTTTTATCTTTAAAGTAACGGTTTATTATAAATCCTCCAGCCGCTCGATACTGTGGATTTCGTCGGTTGTATTTACTATCGCGACAAGCTGCTCGGCGTCGCAATTTTCCTTTGTGTGAATAACGGCCTCCGCGGTGATTCGCCCGTCCTTTTCAAAGGCCTTGAAGCGGCTGAACTGCTCCACCTTAAATTCTTGCTGCAGAAGCGTTTTTGCTTCGACGGTATAGTCGAATTTGACAAGCAGCATATGGCGCGTTTCGCGCACGCGGATGACCCGGCTGTGGAAAAAAATGAAGCCGACCAAGATAATCAGCGTGGTGCCCAACGCCAAAAGGTAAAGCCCCGCGCCGCACGCCATGCCTATGCCCGCCGTCGCCCAAATGCCCGCGGCGGTGGTCAGCCCGTGCAGGTTTTCCCGCCTGAAAAATATCATTCCCGCGCCCAAAAAGCCTATCCCCGTGACTATTTGCGCGGCGATTCGGGCGGAATCGTTTTCGAAGTAAAGCGAAACCGTCATCATAAGCGCCGACGCAATCCCCACGGTAAAATGGGTGCGGATACCCGCCTCTTTCTGCCGCTTGGTGCGTTCTATTCCCAGGACAAGCCCCAAAACCCCCGCGAATAAAATCCGAAAGAGCCCTACCGCTTGCAATGGCAAAAGTTTGATAAATTCGTCCATAAAGCCTCGGTTATATTATACACGCAATAATGCTTTCTATGTTCCAGTATTTTTCCCTGTTGGCGGCTAGCTTTGCGAGCATACGTTTCGCGTAATCGACGTACTGCCATTTTTCGTAGCCGAAATTTTTGACGTAATAATCCAAAAGCTCCCCCGCGCAGTCAAATTTGTAGGGCGTGAACGCTTCGTCGTAGGTGAGCAGAAAGGCTATCGTTTCGCCCAGCGGCTGGCACAGCTCGCCCGTGCCCAAATCGGCGAGGTCGATGCAGTAAAGCTTGCCGTTTTTTTCTATAAAGTTTCTGAAATTTACGTCGCGGTACACGAATTCGTAGTTGCGGTAGGCGTGCAGCCGCCTGAAAACCTCGGCAAGCTTGCGCATATACTCCAAAAAGCATTGCTTGTCTCCGTCCTTTTCGCGTTCGGACAAAATTTTTTGCAGGGTATTTTCTCCCAAATACTCCAAATCAATATAATAGTCGCCCTTAGCCATAACCTTCGGGAAAAAATCCAGCATGATAAGCTGGGCGTAAAGCTTTCTTTCTTTTTGGCATTCCTTTTTGTCGGCAAATTGTTTTCGGATAAAACCTTCTTGAGTAAGGGTAACAATATTGTTGCGTGACAAATAGTTCATCGATATCAGGGCAATCTCCTTTTTTTAAGTTTTCTCTTTTTCTTTGAGATAAAATGATTTTGGATTATATTTTAATTTTACCATACCGCGCGCGGCTTAGTCAATACGATTGCCAAAAACAATCCCTATCGGCACCAAAATCCGCCAAAGAACGCTAATTTTTTACATTCAACCTTTACAAAGACGGATTCCTGTGCTATAATCCAAAAAATGTAATAATTTATTGCGCTTGCTAAATAATGCGTAAAATATAGAGGCGCTTATGACGACGAAAAAAATTACATATTTAAGAATAGTCATTACTCCGGCAATTTTTGTTGCCGCGCTCCTGCTCGTATTTATACAATTTTTTATTTCCATAGACAACGGTATCGAAAAATCCACCTACGAAGATTTGCAGCTTACGGCTGAACAGCACGTTTCCACCCTGGAGGCAAAACTCAACGGGCAATACGCCCTTTTGGAAAGCCTCGCCTTTCACACCTTAGGCGATTTTGAAAATATGGGCGCGGACGAAATCGTGCACGTTTTGGATAGCATAGCTCAAACGAACGGCTTTGACGTCGTGGGTGCGGCGGGCGCCGACGGACGGGCTTACACAAGCGGCGGCGAAACCGTTTTTATCGGCGACCGCGGTTACTTCGTATATTCCGTTACGGGCGGCCGCGCCATCGAAAGAGTGGAAAACCCGAAGCTGACAGAAACCGACTCGATAGTTATGTCCGTCCCGCTTATGTCGGGCGACGCGGCGGTAAGCGGCGTATTGTTTGGGACTATCTTCACGCGCGACTTTGAAAAGAGCCTGGTTTCCTCGGCATACGGCGAAAACACCTATTCTTTCATAGCCGACGACTGCGGCGAAATAATCGTAAAAAGCTCAAACCCTAATTTTCTGCACCAGAGCGGCAACATTTTCGACATAATCAAATCCACCAGCAAAACCAAAACGTCTTACGAACGCTTTTGCGAAAACCTTTCCGCCAATGTTTCGGGCATAAGCGAGCTGGACGTAAACGGTTCGGAAAGGTATATTTTGTACACCGCGCTGTCAAAGGCCTACGACGGTCCGCCCCGCGGCGCGGAAAACTGGTTTTTGTTCACGTCTGTGCCAAAGGCCGCCGTTCAGGCGAAAAACGCGTACTTTTCGCGCACGATGGCGATTATCGCCGTCGAGCTTGCCGTAATCGCCGCGGCCGCGGTCGTTTATATCATATATTACTCGCGCAAAAAAGCCAAAAAAGCCCTGTCGGAGACAGAAGCTATGCGCCAAAGTGTGGAAATGTACCGCATAGTAAACGAATTTTCTGACAACATAATCGTTTCGTTCGACCGCGCGGACAATAATGTTTCTTTCAACAACGTGTACGAAAGGGTTTTCAAGCGCAAGCCGTTTATGGGCAAAACCGAGAATTTCGAGCAGCCAAACCCATACGTCAACCGTTACGACCTCTCGGCTTACACAAAATTTATGACGGATCTGCGTAACGGGCTGCCAAAAGCGACGGCGGAATTCCGCATACTGCGCCCGGACGGGCTTTACGACTGGTACAAGGCCGAGGCGACCACACTCTACGGCCAAAACGGCGACCCCACAAAAACTATAGGCAAGCTTTTTAACGTTCAGGAGCACCATACGGCCATAGAGGAACTGACGCTGCGTGCCGAATCTGATTCGCTTACTCGAATTTACAACCATACCTCGATGAAAGACAAAGTAAACCGTTACCTTGGCGGCGGCGGGAAAGAGGGGCTGCACGCCCTGCTTTATATAGATTTGGATAATTTCAAAGCCGTAAACGACACGATGGGGCATTTGGCGGGCGACAACCTGCTGGTGGAAAGGCCCCAGCCGGC
>DAITPX010000094.1:0-223 GCA_036833365.1 Clostridia bacterium
AACAAAGGCTGGTGGACGGCTTTTGGCAAAACGTAAGGGATGAACGCATGGCGCAGCTTCGTTCCGCCGAGGACGACGGGCAAAGTGCGGTGCCTGCGCTTGTCGATTACAGGGAAAAAATCCGCAACCAGATTTATAACAAACGCTACTTCGAGGAAGAGGAATTTTACCAAAGGGTCGTCAAGCTTTTGGAAAGTGAAACGGTGGTAACAAAAGCTTGACG
>DAITPX010000094.1:233-2831 GCA_036833365.1 Clostridia bacterium
GCGCGCTCGCGGATAAGGAATATATGGATTCGCTGGACGCCAAGCAAAGGCAGAGCTACCTCTACGAGATTTCCAACAAATATCTGGCGGCTTGCGCGAGGTACCGAAAAGAGCAGGAAAAAAGAAGCAGGGTTTAGCTTTCTCTGCCCGCAAAATTGTCGTTCGGCAAAAGATTTTTGCAAATTAATACAATAGTATTTTTAAAAACGGTTTAAGCAAAAATCTATACATAAATTATATTAGTTGCTATATATTGTGTTGTTTTGCTTCGCATCCGCGCTTTCTGCCGCATATCTTCATCCACAACTTTTGGCAGGCATAAATTGAAAAACTGTTTTTTCGCGCAAACCGAAACCGTATGCTCCATTGCCGCGGCAAACGGCTGGCGTTTCTACTTTCGGAATAAAATTAAAAATTTAAAAGGCAACGCTTCGGGGCCGTACGGGAGGTTGCCTTTTTGAGTGTTATTTGATAAAATAATTACAACGAAAACAATGCGGGGGAGAAACTTGACGGACAAAATTTTGAAAAACCTCAACGAGGTTCAAAGACAGGCGGCGCAGGCGATAGACGGGCCGGTTCTGGTGCTTGCGGGGGCGGGCTCGGGCAAAACCCGCGTCTTGACCAGCCGCATAGCGTATATGGTCAGCCAAGGCATACCTCCTTACCACATACTCGCCATAACTTTCACCAACAAAGCGGCTAACGAAATGAAAAGCCGCCTTATGGAAATGGATTGCAGCGCCGAGATGATGACGATTTGCACAATACATTCGCTTTGCGTAAGAATTTTGCGCCAAAACGCCGAAAAAATCGGCTATGAGCGCAATTTTTCCATCTACGATGAGCAGGACTCCGCAAAGATTATTAAGGATATCTGTAAACTCAAGGACGCCGACGACGACAAACTCAAAAAGTTTGCAGCAAGGGAAATTTCCGCCGCCAAAACGCACGGACTTACTCCCGAGGAGTACAAAAGCGAGCTGGGCGGCGAAGAGATAATCGCCGATATTTTCGCACGCTACAACGAAACGCTCTTTAAGTCCAACGCGATGGATTTCGACGATTTGTTGCTCAACACTTATAAACTCCTTCGCGGCCACCCGGACGTTTTGGATTATTATCAGGAGCGTTTCCGCTACATAAGCATAGACGAGTTTCAGGACGTAAATAAAATCCAGTTCAACATTTTCCGTCTGCTGTCAAAAAAGTACCAAAACCTCTTCGTTGTCGGCGACGACGACCAGTCTATATACAGTTGGAGAGGCGCGGATATAACCAATATTTTGAATTTTTCAAACGACAACCCCAACGCCAAGGTTTTTAAGCTGGAGCAAAATTACCGATCTACAAAGAAAATTCTGGAAGCCGCCAACGAGATTATCTCGCACAACCTGTCCCGCCATGACAAAAAACTCTGGACGGCGGGGGATGCCGGCGTCAGGGTGGAGCTTTTTACCGCGCAGAGCGAAAGCGAGGAAGCGGCGTACGTCGTGGGGCAGATTTGCAGCCTGCTGCGCACGGGGCGGTACGGCTACGGCGATTTTGCAATTTTGATGCGCATAAACGCGCTGTCGCGTGTGTTCGAGCAGGAGTGCAACCGCTACCGCCTGCCGTTTAAGGTATACGGCGGCTTCAAATTTTTCGAGCGCAAGGAAATAAAGGATTTGACTGCATACCTCCGCGCCGTGGTAAATCCCTCCGACAACGAGGCGATATTGAGAATCATCAACGTCCCCAAGCGCGGCATAGGCGAAACCACGCAAGGCCGCCTTCGCCAAATGGCGGAGGGGAGGAGCATGCTGAACGTTTTATCCGACGAAGAAAAGCTGCGCGTTTTCAACGGCGGCACGCGTGCTAAACTCGCGGAGTTTTACGGCGTTTATTCTAAGCTCACGGAAACGTGCGAAAGCCTCGAGCTTGTAGAATTCGTTAAATATTTGATAGACATTACGAATTTCCGCGTAAGCGTGGCGGACTCCGACCAGGACGTGGAAAAGAACATGAATATCGACCAGTTCGTCCAGTCGGTGGACGATTTCGCCAAGGAAAACCCCGGCGGCACGCTGGACGAATATTTACAAACCATGACGCTTTCGCCAGACGCCGAGGCGGAAGAGGGCGAGACGGTAACGTTGGCGACGATTCACAGCGCCAAGGGGCTGGAGTTCGGCACGGTGTTTGTCGTGGGCATGGACGAGGGAATTTTGCCCATAAGCCGCGCTATGGACACGCCGTCAGAGCTGGAGGAGGAAAGGCGGCTGATGTACGTCGCGGTCACGCGCGCAAAAGAAAGGCTGTACCTCACGCGCTCCAGGCGCAGGTTTATTTACAATTCCTTTTCCGAAACAATCGCCTCGAGGTATTTCAACGAAATAAACGATTTGCTGTCGCCGCCTAAGCCACAGCGCCGCGACGCCGACGGCGTGCCCGAGTTTGAGCCGCGCCCGCGCCAAGCAAGGCCGAACCGCCAAAGGGACTCGGGTATTTACCGCGTGGGTAATATCGTCAACCATTCGACTTTCGGGCGGGGGATAATTTTGAATATTGCCAACGGCAACGCCGACGTCATTTTCGACAACGCGGGCAAAAAAACGC
>DAITPX010000094.1:2841-5576 GCA_036833365.1 Clostridia bacterium
GCCTCCACAATGAAGCAGCACCTCCGCGGCGCGGCCATCGACGGCTTCCGGGGCGGTGAACGTAAGTTCTGTTTCACCGGCATTTCCCGTGGTTGTCGATATCGTCAACCATTCGACCTTTGGGCGGGGGATAATCCTTAATATCGTTGGCGGCAACGCCGACGTCGTTTTCGACACGGCGGGCAAAAAAACGCTTGCGTTGAAATACGCTCCGTTGGAGATAATAAAATAAATGGACGAAATGAAGGAAATTGTGCGCACCCTAAACCAATGGGCGTACGAATATTATGTACTTGACACCCCGAGCGTTACCGACGCCGACTATGACGCGCTCTATGACCGCCTTTTGGCGCTTGAGGCGCGTTTCGGCGTGCTACCCGACAGCCCCACACGCCGGGTGGGAGGCGAGCCGCTCGAAAAATTCAGCCGCCACACGCACCTTAAAAGGCTTTACTCGTTGGACAAAGCCCAAACCTTAGGGCAGCTTGAAAACTGGGTGGAAAAGGTCAGGCGCCAGTACGGCGGCGCGGAATTCAGCGTCGAGCTCAAGTACGACGGGCTCAACATCGTCGCCACATACGACAATGGGCGCTTTAACGGCGCCGCGACAAGGGGCAACGGCGTCACGGGCGAGGACATAACCGAGCAGGTAAAAACAATCCGCAGCGTGCCTCTTTCGATTGATTACCAAGGGCTTATCGAGCTGGGCGGCGAGGGCATAATGAAACTGTCAGAGCTCGAAAAATATAACGCCGCCAACCCTGGCGACCCGCTCAAAAGCGCACGCAATGCCGCAGCGGGGGCCCTCCGAAACCTCGACTCCAAGATCACCGCAAGCCGCAGGCTGGAGATGATTTTTTATTCCGACGGCTACAGCGAAAAGGGCTTTGAGTCCCAAGCCGGGCTTGTGGAGTTTCTCAAAAAAAACAAATTCAAAACCAACGACGTTTTCGAGATTTGCTCCGATTTCGGGCAGATTAAAAATATAATAGAAAAAATCGCCCAAAAAAGAAACGTTTTCGATTTTCTTATAGACGGTGTGGTTGTCAAGGTAAACGATTACGCTTTGCGGCGCGAAATGGGCTTCACCGACAAGTTTCCGCGCTGGGCGATAGCGTTCAAGTTCGAGGCGGAGCAGACCGTAACAAAGCTTTTAGATGTGGACTGGAACGTGGGGCGGACCGGCAAGCTGACTCCGCTCGCCGTTTTGGAGCCCGTCGACCTCGCGGGAGCCACGATAAAAAGGGCCACGCTTAACAACTACGGCGACATTCTGCGCAAAAACCTTACCGTAGGCAGCGACGTGTTTATACGTAGGAGCAACGACGTTATCCCCGAGGTGCTGGGCATGGCGGCGTCCACAAGCCAAAGCAAACAAATTGAAAAGCCTTCCGTTTGTCCCGCCTGCGGCTCGCCTTTGGTCGAGCGCGGAGCCAACTTGTTCTGCCCCAACGACGGCGGCTGCCGCCCGCAGATAGTGGAACGGCTGACGCACTACGCGAGCAAAAACGCCTGCGATATCGAGGGGCTTTCGGTAAAAACCGTCGAACAGCTTGTCGACGTATTGGGGATAAGGGCGATTTCCGAGATTTACGGCCTCACGGCTGAGGATTTGTCAAAGCTCGAAGGGTTTAAGGACAAAAAAATTTCCAATCTGCTTTCGGCGATACAAGAAAGTAAAAACGTCGGGCTGTCCAATTTTATTTACGCGCTTGGCATCGAAAATATAGGCAGCGTGACCGCAAAAGATTTTGCCGAAACTTTCGGCAGCATCGACGGTCTTTCCAAGGCTGACAAGGAACAGCTCACCGCCATAGACGAGGTGGGAGACATTATGGCAAGCTCGGTTTTGGATTATTTCGCCGACCCATTCAATGTGGAGCAGATATTTAAGATCAAGCAAATCGGAATCGATCCCGCCTACCGCAAAAAAACGGGCGTTTTTTCGGGCAAACGGGTGGTTTTGACGGGCAGCTTGGAGCGTTTTACCCGTTCCGAGGCGCAAAAGCTAATCGAAGAAAACGGCGGCGAGGTCGCGGCAAGTGTGTCAAAGAGCGTAAACCTTGTTTTAGCGGGCAGCATGGCGGGCGGCAAGCTCGACAACGCCAAATCGCTGGGAATAGAAATAATAGACGAAGTCCGCTTTGTCAAAATGCTTGAAAACGGTTGACAAGGTGTGGTATAATGATCTTTAGCGTTAATGCGTATTTTTTCGTACACAAAAAATATATTTGCCGCCAATCCGCCGCTAAAAAAGCAAAGAGCGCGCGGCAGGTAAATAAAAAAATCTTTTAAGGAAAATATATTTATGAAAAGTATGACGGGCTACGCCCGCGTCGCCGTCGAGGAGGACGGCAGGGAAATAGTTGTGGAACTAAAATCCGTCAATCACCGTTACCTCGACGTCAATACAAGGTTGCCGCACGCTTTTATCCCTTTCGACGACCTGATTCGAAAGGTAATCGCGTCCAACCTCAGCCGCGGCCATGTCGACGTTTATGTCAGTTATGCCGACAGAAACCAAAACGCAAAACAAGTTGTTTTGGACATGCCGCTGGCGGAAAACGTGCTGGAGGCGGCGAAAAGTCTTAAAGAAAAGTTCCACCTCAAAGACGATTTTCAGCTCAATTCGCTTATGCGCACGGGCGACGTGTTGACGTTTGAAATAGCCGAAATCAGTCAGGATATCATAACGGGCGCCCTTACTAATGCGGTGGAGTCCGCCTGTCAACAGC
>DAITPX010000095.1:0-5558 GCA_036833365.1 Clostridia bacterium
TTTTTATCGTGGCAGAAGTAAAATACGAATTGTTTCGTCAGATGATTACGGATTTTGTCGCAAACGAGGTTAAGCCCATTGCGAAAGAGGTCGACGAACAAGAGATGTTCCCCAGAGAAACGGTAACGAAAATGGCAAAGCTGGGACTGTTCGGAACCATAGTTCCGAAAGAGTACGGCGGGGCGGGCGGCGACTACAATATGTATATAAGCGCCGTCGAGGAAATAAGCAAGGCGTGCGCCACAACCGGCGTTATGCTTTCGGCCCACGAATCGCTGTGCGTCGCTCCCATTTTGGAGTACGGCACCGAGGAGCAGAAGCAAAGGTTTTTACCTAAGCTTTCGAGCGGCGAATGGCTTGGGGCTTTCGGGCTGACCGAGCCCAACGCGGGCACCGACGCGTCCAACCAGCAGACGGTGGCCGTCGACAAGGGCGACCACTACTTAATCAACGGCAGCAAAATTTTTATCACCAATGCCAAAGAGGCGCATGTTTACGTCGTTATCGCCGTGACGGGCAAAAACCCCAAGGGCGTCGAGATGTCGGCATTTTTGCTCGAGGACGGCATGGAAGGTTTTTCGTACGGCAAAAAGGAGCTCAAAATGGGTATCCGCGGCTCGAGCACGAGGGAGCTTATTTTCCAGGACGTGCATGTTCCCAAGGAAAACCTGCTGGGCAAAATCGGCGACGGGTTTAAAATCGCCATGAAAACGCTCGACGGCGGCAGAATCGGCATTGCGGCGCAGGCGCTGGGGATTGCCGAAGGCGCTTTGTCCGCCACAATCGCTTACGTAAAAGAAAGAAAGCAGTTCGGCAAGCCCATTTCGGCTTTCCAAAACACCCAGTTTGTCATAGCCGATTTGGCCACACAAATCGAGGCGGCCAAGCTGCTTGTATATAAAGCCGTGGAAGCCAAGCAAAACAAGCTGCCTACCGTTTCGGTAGCCGCGGCGCAGGCAAAACTGTTCGCGGCCGAAACCGCGATGAACGTCACCACGAAATGCGTTCAGCTTCACGGCGGATACGGCTATACCCGCGAATATGAAGTGGAAAGAATGATGCGCGACGCCAAAATCACCGAGATTTACGAAGGCACAAGCGAAGTTCAGCGCATGGTAATCAGCGGCGCGCTGCTTAGAAAATAGGAGGCACAAGAAATGAATATTGTAGTTTGCATGAAACAGGTGCCAAACACCAACGAAATAAAAATAGACCCGGTAACCAACACGCTTAAGCGCGAAGGCGTGCCGAGCATAATCAACCCCGACGACAAGGCCGCTTTGGAAGCCGCTTTGACGCTGAAGGAACAGACGAGGGGCACCGTCACCGCCGTGTGCATGGGGCCGCCGCAGGCCGAAATCGCGCTGCGCGAAGCTTTGGCGATGGGCGCCGACAGGGCGGTTCTCGCCACGGACAGGGCGTTCGCGGGCTCAGACACGCTGGCTACCTCGACGATACTCGCCGCGGTCGTCAAAAAAGTGGGGTTCGGCCTTATTATCGCGGGGCGTCAGGCTATCGACGGCGACACGGCGCAGGTCGGGCCGCAGCTTTCCGAGCATTTGGATTTGCCTTTGGCGACTTATGTGACGGACGTCAAAATCAACGGCGACACGGCGAGGGTTAAACGTCAATTTGAGGACAGGTATCAAATCCTCGACGTCAAGCTGCCCGCAGTGCTGACGGTTTTGTCCACAATGAACAAGCCCCGCTATATGTCGGTCAACGGCATCGTAGACCAACAGGAGAAAGAGGTGGAATATATAAGCGTTAAGGACGTGGAAATAAACTTGGACAACATCGGGCTTAAGGGCTCGCCCACCAAAGTCAAAGCCACGTTTAACAAGCAGCTTAACGCCGCGCACGAGCTTGTGGAGCTGGAGCCTCAGGAAGCGGCGAGGATTATCGTCCGCGCTTTGAGCGAAAAGCACTTTATTTAAGGAGATTTAAGGTAATGGCCAAAGATATATTTATTTTTTGCGAACAAAGGGACGGCGCGCTGGCTAACGTGAGCTTCGAGCTTGTGGGCATCGCCACGGAGCTTGCGAAAACGACGGGCGAAAAGGTTTGCTGCGTCGTGCTTGGGAGCAAAACCAAAGGGCTTGCCGAGCAGCTGATCGGCTACGGCGCGGACAAGGTTTTTGTAGCCGAAGACAAGGAATTCGGGCACTACACGACCGAGGCGTACGCGCAGGGAGTTTATCAGATAGTCAAAAAAGAGCAGCCGAACATTATGTTGTTCGGCGCGACGACGATAGGACGCGACCTAGCGCCCAAGCTTTCGGCAAGGCTGCATACGGGGCTTACGGCCGACTGCACAAAGCTCGAGGCCGACGCGGAAGGAAACTTGTTTATGACTCGCCCCGCTTTCGGCGGCAACCTGTTCGCCACCATTGTCTGCCCCGAAAACAAGCCGCAGATGTCGACGGTGCGCCCCGGCGTTATGAAGAAAAACGCTTTTGACGCCAATCGGAAAGGCGAAACGGAGGCCGTTTCGGTCATATTCGACAAGAGCAAGTTTTTGGTTAAGGTCGTGGAGGAAGTCAAGTCCGAAACGTTCGCGGAAAAAATCGAGGATGCGAAAATTTTGGTTTCGTGCGGACGCGGCGTGGGCACCGAGGAGAATTTGGGTAAAATAAGAAAATTCGCCAAAAAAATCGGAGCTTGCGTTTCCTCTTCAAGAGCGCTTGTGGACGCATGCAAAATGGACCAAGGCTGCCAGGTCGGGCAAACGGGCAAAACCGTCCGCCCCGACGTTTATATCGCGATGGGTATTTCCGGCGCCGTGCAACACCTTGCCGGCATGGAGGAATCGGAATTTATCATAGCGATTAACAAAGACAAAACCGCCCCTATCTTTTCGGTGGCGCACCTCGGAGTCGTGGGAGACGCGATGAAGATTTTGCCCTACCTCGAAGAAGAAATTTTAGCGGCTAAAAGATAAAGGCAATTCAGGGTTTTATTGGGGAGAAAAATCCGGCGTTTTTTGAAGCGCCGGATTTTTTTGCGGGTAAACGATTGATATTGAAAACATTTTTCATTATTTTAACTTATAATTCTTGATATTTTCTATGAAATTTTTTACGGCAGTTCGAATTTTGTCGCCCGAAGCCCGAAATTATATGCCTGACTTCTTCGAAATCGCCGTATTGGCATCCTCATTCGAGCAACTATCTATTGCTCCGTATTATGTCACGAGGTCTCTCATAGCAATTTCCGACTTATTGGAGAGAATGAGGTCATAGGTAATCTGTGCCGGGATTAACGAAACGAGAGGATATATTTTTCTGTAGTTTCCCGAAACTTATCTCAGGCTGATGAATTTTAGTCGTACCTGCAATATATTGTAGATATCTGTATGCCTTATCCTTATTCTTCGTTGAAGTATAGTGACTAATACACTAGAATACGCTAACTCGCTATATAATTTTAGGCTTTTTTGTGGGTTATGAAAAAAATAGCCTACGAAAATCGACGGCCTAAAAAATTTTCGATGTTACTTGGTATTTTAATTGTCCTTATTTATTAATAATTCCAAAACGCTCCGGCGCATGCTGTTGGGGGCGTCCGCGGCGGGTCTGCCCAAACGCACCAGCATTTGTATTGTGCCGCCGTTGGCATATTCGGTGTGAATTTCCCGGTAAATTTCCGTCATTTCGACATATTCCTCCAGCGCTTGGCTTAGCGGCTGCATTACCAAACCCATCCCGTGCGCTTCCAAAATCAAACGGCTGTATATAATTCCGCTCTTTACTTGGCTTTCGCGGCTGTTGTCGCCGGAAATAATCAGAGCGTAAGCGGGGGTGTTTTCTACCGACGCGCGCGTGGATTCAATCAACCTGTCGGCGGCGGCTTTTCCGCTGTTCATGGAAGGGAAGAGGGTGACCAGCCCCTGCAAAATATGCTTCATAAAACCTTTTGTGCCCTGCCCCTCGACCGAAAACCCGTAGCGGTATTTGTTTTTTTCGTATTCGTTAGGCGGAAAATTTCTTCCGTTTCCTTTGCCGCGATGTCCACTCCGGCTTCGACTGTGCTTGCCCGCAGCGCTAAATCGCTCAGTTTCGCTAGGTTTTGCTCGTCCTGCAAAACCGAAAGTGTTATATCAGCATGGCTAAAGGCCTCCAGCTTTTCGGCCTGTTCTCCCGAAAGCTTTTGATGTAAATAAGCGGAACGGTTGGTGTCGGGGAGAAACATGGCGCCGTAAAGGGCGGTTTCCTCAGCCGCTCTTTTCGCAATAGTAATTTTCGCGACGGGCTTTTCGTCCATGCTTTTTATGAGATTGTCTTCATTATATTGCCCCATGGGGAACAGTTCAAATTCAACCTCGTACCCGAGCTTAATTCCCGCCACGCGCACGTATTCCAAAAACGTCCCTTGAGAAATCATCATCTGCCGCGCGTAGGGGTCGGCCGCGTCGGTCAGTCGGCTGCCATCGGCATAGAGATAAAAAACAGCGGGGTTGTGGTCGAGCGCGATTTTCCATGGCTGCATATTGTGCCCGTTGGCTGCGAGCAGCCCGTGCGAGGACAGGCGCAGGCGCGGGTCGTCGAAATTTTCATAGTAGCTTTTGTTCCACGGCTCGAGATAAAACGGTTTTTCAAAGATTCCGCTTACCCCCATCAAGACTCCGGTCAAAACAGCTATCACTGCCAATAAACTTATCGCAACAATCATAATTTTTTTCAATGTTTTATTCATATAAATTTACCTCTGTCGGTTTGTTTTTTTACGGCTCCAGCGCGCGGATAAGCAAAAGGCAGCCGTCTCGTATAAAGCTCTCGGTGTCTATGCCGTAAAAATTTTCGATATAGCCTTTCTTTTTTTGCGCCGTGCCGAATATGCCCAGCATGCACGCCCACAAGGTCATCGTCGTCCGGTCTATTGCCAAGTCTGAGCGGAAAGCTTTTTCCCCGACGCCTCTTTTTAATGCGGCTTTGACGAACCCGAGCGCCTTTTCGCCAAGGGCATAACACTGGTCCCTCGACGCGTCGGGAATTTTGTTTTGAAAATCGTCTACGCTGTTTTCGTATTCCACTATGGCGCGGAAATAGTGGGGGTGCGTGCCTGAAAACTCGTAGTACGTCGCCGCTATTTCCCTAAGTTCCTCGCGGGCGCCGTCAAAACGCCTTGCCAGCCGTTCCTCCAAAAGCCCGATAAGGCGGCGGTAGCCCCGTATCATTATTTCAAAATAAATCTGCTCTTTGCTTTCGAAATAGGCGTATAATGTCCTTTTGCTGAATTCTGCTTGCCCCGCCACGTCGTCCATAGTGGCGCGCTCGTAGCCTTTTTCAAAAAACACCCGTTCGGCGGCGTCGATTATGTCGTTTTTTCGTATTTCCGTCTCTTTGCTTTTCCGTTCATTTATTCCCAAGTATTTTCCCTCGCTTCACCTAGTTGCATTATATTTCACTCATAGTTTACCTAAACTTATCACAGTCTTTTTCGTTTGTCAAGGGTTTTTGTTAATTTACTAACATTAGGTAAGCCTGCTTTATTAAGAAAAATCTGCTTATCACGCAAGCTGATAAAATTAACTGTTTATTTTAAAATTAATTACAAAA
>DAITPX010000096.1:0-1548 GCA_036833365.1 Clostridia bacterium
ATCCCGCTGCGGATTCAAGGCGGGCGCTATGCCGTTTTCACCACGCCGACCGCCACGCAATTCGATTTTGTAAACGTTATCCACCGCACTTGGGATTATATCGGCAGAGTTTGGCTGCCCCAAAGCCGTTTTCGGCGCACAGACGGGTATGAGTTCGAGACTTATGCGGAAGCCGGACGGACATTCAGCGAAAAAATCTTTATACCGGTGAAACCGCGTTAAGACAAAAAAACTTTTAAGGCCTTAATCATATAAATATTCAAATATTAAAATACTTAACGAGGTAAATAAAATGAAAAAACTAAAAATCACATGGAAAGGCGTGACAGACAGCACCGGCTACCTCTTTTCCTTTGCGAAATCTCTCTCCTGCGCCGTAAAAAACAGTCCTTGGCAGGAATATTCCGAAGATATTGTGGCGACCAGCGGCTTCGCGTTCCGCATGTGGGTTTCGCCCGACCTTTGCCCTTCATCGACAAGCATTTGGGAATTTAAAAAACAACCCGAATGGGTGGAAAACGGCGGATTTTCCTGCGAATATGCGGAGCGCATGTGGGACGAAGATAAATACGAAAAAGTCCGCCGCGAAACGGCCTCAGATATAATCCGCCGTTCGGTAGACCGCGAAATCCCCGCAATTTCATGGGACATAGGCGTGCCTGAATGGGGCTTGATTACAGGCTACGATAATCAAGCCCAGACCTTCGCGACGCTCTCGATTACCGGCGAGGGCGAAATGCCTTACGAAATGCTGGGCAAGCGCGAGTTGCCGATTTTGTCAGTGCTTGCGGTTACGGAAAAAAACTACAAACCGCAGGAAGAAATTTTGCACGACACCATGAAATTGGCAATATCGCACCTTAAAGGCGAAGAGTTGTGTGAAAATTCCAATGGATTGGAAGCTTACCCCGCCCTAATAAAGCATTTTGAGGGCAATTTCAATCCCGATTTATCGTGGAATATGGAGTATTTTCTCGGCACTTTCGGCGCGCTGAAGGAATATGCGTGGAAATATTTTGAAAAAACGGATCAATCTGCCCTTGCGAGCATTTATAAGGAAATTTTTAAGGCATGGCAAGAGGCTTTCCTGTCCAAAACCAGCCAAGATGCGGGCGACCCCCTCGTGTGCGCAAAAATCGCCGCGTTGTTAAAATCGGCATACGAAAACGAAACCAAGGCCGTCGAAATTATGTCAAAAAGCGTTTGATAATTTATTTAGGGCGGGATTTTCTAAGTCCCGCCCTTTTGATAAAGCAAAGTTTTATACTGCTATATTTCCCGCATTGTTACGAGATTTTTTAATTGCTCTTATTTTATTTGAACAATTTTTTCGTTTTACAAATTTGGAATTGATTAATATTTCTTTGCCATATAAACAATTCATAGCGACACAAAAATTATCCTATCACCTTATAACGCAGCCGAATATACGAATTTTCAAGCGCGGCACAGCTTTCAAGACGAAGTATGCCTAACCCGCCGAGCTCGTCGGGAGAAACGAGCGGCTCGCCGTCGATAAGCGTCGGGGTATTGCGCCCTCCGACAAGC
>DAITPX010000096.1:1558-3459 GCA_036833365.1 Clostridia bacterium
GTTTATTCAGCTCTTCCGGGCTGACAAGCGATTTTCCGTCAATCAGGGAGCTGGTGTCTTTCCCGCCGACAAGCACGGGCGCGACGACGATGTCAACATAATCCAAAAGCTTTTCGCGCAAAAACAGCCCGTTCAGCGTACCGCCAGTCTGCACGGTTATTTTTTTACAGCCGAATTTTTCATATAATATTTCCAGCGTTTCGCGCAAGTTCAACCGCGGCCGGTAAATTATGTGCAGATTGTCCGCGCTCACCGAAAAAGCGGTATGCTCACTGTTTGTCGTAACAAGCACAAATTCCTTTGCCAATCCGCAAAAATAACGCACCCCGCCTATCTTCAGGTTTTTATTGTCTATGACGACAAATGAAACGGATGTTTTTTTCGGCTCGGGCTTTTCGTTTACGCCGATTTTCGCTTGCACGCGCCCCGAATTAAGCGACCACAAATCGGTGGTTTGTTCTATTTCGTAATATTGCCCGAGTCCCTCTTTCAAACCGTCGATATTCGGAAAATCCTTGTCGACGTCCATATCGTCCGTCGCTCCCGTGCTTATTTTCCCGTCCACGCTTGACAGCATAAACAGCGTCGTAACTGGCCTTTTTTTCATTTGAATCCCCCCCCTAATCGTCAAATTTCGCGATATTCACAATTTATTATACCCATGTCTTTTAAACGGGAAAATATTTATTGACAGTAACGCGACCGGCGCATCGTAAGCGTGCCCTCTCAAGAAATATCGGATTAAACCTGAAACGGTATACGAATTCCCCCAAACATACGCATTAACTCTCCGCCTCTACATTTCCTTTTCATATTTAATGCGGTAATAAACACAACATCCTAAAACGAATAAATACGCAAAAACCAAAAGCAGCACTGCCAAAACATCGGTTCCGATTAAAGCAAAAGACAGCATCAGTGCGCCGAACACAAAAACCATTATGTCAAAAGCCTTTGCTTTCGCGCGGCTGGATAAAGCGATATTCCTTTCGTCGTTTTTTTCGATTTCCTTTTGTTTTTCGATATCAGGCCTTTTTTTCAGCACTATGCTTCCGATAATATTTGCCGTCCCTCCGCCGAACACACCGCACCCCACGCCGATAAAAATATACGGCAGCGCGCGCATAATTCCCTCTGGCTCTACGGTTTTTGCCAAAATCAATCCAGCCGCGAGCAGCATTAGTCCCGCCGCCGCTATTAAATAATTAAGCACTTGTCTTTTCACCTAAATATCCTCCTCATAAATAAATATTTCCTCCAAACCCACCCGAAAAAAACGGGCGATTTTAAACGCCAAAACAATCGACGGGTTGTACCGCCCGTTTTCCAACGAGCTTATCGTCTGCCGCGAAACTCTTAGCGCCGCGGCCAATTCCTCCTGCGTGACGCCCCGCCCTTTGCGGATTTCTTCCAACCGATTTTTCAAACACAATCACCCCTTTTATGGAAAGCATGCTTTACGTTGCTTATAATATACGATTTGCGAATAAATGTCAAGCATGCTTTACATATTTATTGAAAATTTTAAAAACACCGCCTTTTCAAAATTTGTCAACTATAAATAAAAAGCCGCTGTAAACGGCTTTATCGTAACGAATTATTTATACTTTTAATTATAAATCAAAATATGCTTTGATTTTTTGCGCAACCTCTTGGGCCGAACGGTTTGAGTTGTCGATTTTTATATAATTTTTAAACGGTATTTCCCCGTCACGGCTTACGCACCGATATTTTTTGTCGTCGTCTATCAGCCTTTGGTTCGACGTTTCGATATCCCGTTTCGACGCCTTATGCCTCAGCCGATTTTCGCCGCTGTTCCTTTGCAGGCGGATTTCCTGAGGCGCGTCCAGTTCGACATAATAAAAATCCGTCTCGTACTTTTCGAATATCTCTTTGACGTG
>DAITPX010000096.1:3469-5513 GCA_036833365.1 Clostridia bacterium
GTCGAATGCCCACATATATGTAAATATCAAGCCGTAACGCTCCGAAGCCGCAAATTCTTCGAAAATTACCTCTCTCATACGAGAAATCGCTTTACTGTTAAAATATCCGAATATCTCAAGGACGGGCTCGATTGTCATATGGTTATGGAACAACGTAAATTTGTAATTTTCATTAGCTCTTGCCCCACCGTCATTTTCCCGACGGCGGCGTCTCCTATCAAAAACACCAGTTTCATCAATCAAATTCCTCGATTTATTATAATTATTGTATCATATTTTGTTTATAGAAAAAAGGCATAACTCCTAAAAATTACGCTTTTTTCTAATAATAATGGCAAAAAAATTTTTGAGTTTTAACCAGGAGTATTCTGCATTCAGCAAAATAATGTGTTTAATTCAAATATAATGGTAAGTTAATTTTACATATAGGACTTAAACTCCTTCAAAACACAATTTTATTTCGTATTTTTTCTATACCCTTTTGAACATCATGTATGAAATCAGCTCTACATAACTTGTATAAAGACATTCAAAAGCCATTCATTTGACTTTTTGACTACAGAATTTGGATTTTTATCAAATGAGAGAAACCAGCCTGATTTATAGCAAGTATACAATGCTGATATATACAGGATTTTTGGGCATAGAAAAAGATACGAAATACAGGACAGTCCAATTAAAACTGTTCAGTACTTCGTACCTGCCTCAAATTCAGTTGATTTATTGACTTAATCGTTCTATGTGCTCAACAATAAGTTTATTAACTTTGGAACCCTCAACAATGGGGCCATGTCCCGGTATAACTAACTTATAATCTTTTTCCAGTATCCCTTGAAGGGTATTTATCCAGCTTTCTCTATTCCCTCCATAGTTAAGCACTAATAAGGGATCTAGATTACTGGTTAAAATATCTCCTGCAATTAAAATATCGTCATTTACAACCACACTTAAATGTTCATCATTACAGTGCCCCGGAGTATGCATTATAACAAATTTTTTATCTCCCATTTCAATAACCTGCCCATCCTCAGTATTGTTGAAATCGTAAACATCTACCCCGTCTCCATTAAACATCTGTATATTTTTAACGTGATCGCTATGCCTATGGGTAAGTATTATGTTTTTAATCTCTATACCGTTTTGGTCAATGTAGCTTTTTACTCTTTCTCCCTCAGGAGTATCACTGCCGGCATCTACGATAGTTCCCTCATTACCTGATACTATTAATATCATATTAACATGATAGTAGTCCCCTGAACTAACAAAAATTTCATCATTTATTGATACCATTCCTGCATTTTCTGAAATATTAAATTGGGAGCAGGATGCAAACGCCGGAAGCGCGAAAATCAAGCATATAATCATAATTAATCTTTTTTTCATAATAACCTCCTTTTATTTAGGTTTTAGTATATCATAAAATTGGCACAAAAATCAAGCGGAGTACAAAATTAGATAATTTGCACAAGGGGATTATTGACACGGGCCGGCTGAGCGATCCACAGTAAACAAGGCAAATATAGTAATTACTATAATAAACCACCTTCTCAAATTAGAACCCACCTTTTGCCTGATATATTGTTATTATACTTTATTTAGAATATATGCAATATTCTATTTTCTTTAGTATAGCAAAGTTTTAATGACTTTTCTGTAACAATGCTGTTAGGAATTATTATAAAATTTCCTTAAATAAAATACTTATTCTGGATTGCCTATTAAAAGAAATTTGAAGTTATCTATAGAAATTTTACACAATATTTTGAATTCCATGTTCCACTAAAATATGCTCCTATCATACCTATTCTCCGAATTCCTGTTATTTGCGTAATGTAAATATCATAAAACTAAAAATACCATGCTTTACCGTATAAAAGGACATAGCCTCCCCTTAGAGGGAAGCTATGTCTTTTTTGGCTAGGGTAGCAGGATTTGAACCTGCGAATGATGGAGTCAGAATCCATTGCCTTACCGCTTGGCTATACCCCAATAAAGACAACTATTATAATAATACATTTGACGTTTTTGTCAAGTTTTTTCGCCG
>DAITPX010000097.1:0-5475 GCA_036833365.1 Clostridia bacterium
TCGAGGCGGGGGGCATAGAGGTGCAAACCTACCGCTGCCACCACGACGCGTCGTGCTGCAACGGGTTCCGCATGTCGGACGGGGAAAACACCGCCTGCTACGTTACCGACACGGGCTGCGTCGACCAAAAGCTGATAGATTTTTTGAAGGGAGCGAATAAAATCGTGATAGAAAGCAACCATGACTATAGGATGCTTGTTTTGGGGAAATACACCGCCGCGCTCAAAAGGCGCATAGCGGGCGCCAACGGGCATTTATCCAACGAACAGGCCGCATACCTCTTGGAGCGGGCGGACCTTGCTTGGGCGAAGGAAATAGTTTTGGCGCATTTGTCGGAAAACAACAACCTGCCCCGCCTGGCCGAACAAAGCGCGAAAGAAGTTTTGGACAAATTGGGGCTTACTGAAACGGTCAAGCTGTCGGTGGCGGCGCAATGGGAGGTTTGCGAGTGATAAAAAGAGATTATTTTGTGTTGGCGGACGCGATGAGGATATTTTTCATTTGCGTTATGGTTTTTTTGCTGATGAACTTTCTGCCTTATTTTTGGATTGGGGAAAACGCATACAGAGGGGTTTTTCCGTGGATTACCGGACTTTTGGCGTCGTTAAGCCTTTTGGCGTCGGTGTATATTTATTCCAATTCCTCCAAAATAGATTTTGTCAAAGCGACGAGACTTGACGTCAAGCCGGACGGCAGGCGGGTTTTTGCGGCGCTTGCGGTAACCGTGGGGCTGATTTTGCTTATGCTGCCCGTGGTCGACCTTTACACCGAGTTCCTGATAAAAATCGGCTACAAGCCGTCGGGGCTGTCGCCCCAAAACATAGCCGAAACGATAATTTTCGTCGTTGCCGCGTGCATCGTCGCGCCCGTTACGGAGGAAATATTTATGCGCGGCGCCGTGGCGGGCGGGTTTTCGAGCATGGGCAAAGTCGGGGCAAGCCTTATGTCGGGGTTTTTGTTTATGATTTTTCATATGTCGCCCGAAAGCACCCTGCACCAGTTTGTCCTGGGCGCCGTTTTGGGGTATATGTACCTCACGAGCGGCAGCGTGTGGGTTCCCATACTGACGCATTTTTTCAACAATATAATATCCGTCGCTCTGGCGCTTTTTTTGCCCGAGGTATGGTACCGGATTATTTTTCACAATTATGTTTGGGCGACGCTTGCCGTGGGCGCGGTTCTGACGGCGGCGGGTCTGCTGCTTTTTGCCAAATCGCGCCCCGATAACTTCAAAACCTTTGCCGAAAGGAGGAAGCCCAAAGTGTTCGACGAATTCGGGTTTGGCGAAATTGCAGCCGCTAACCCGCCCAGGGCCGCCGCGCGGGACAGATTTTTGTTTTGGGTGGGGGTTTTGGTTTGCTGCGTTATGTGAGAATAAGGGCCGTCGCCGTGGGCAGGGTGAAGGAAAGCTACTTTGCACAAGCGGCGAAAGAATACGAAAAGCGGATTTCGCGGTACGCGAAATTTGAAATAATCGAAACGGAGGAAGAGTTCGCACCGAAAAAGCTTGAAAAAGAGGCGAAACGCCTTTTGCCCAAGCTGAACGGCTTTGTTATAGTTTTGGACAAGGGCGGGGAAAAGCTGAGCAGCGAGGAATTTGCGGAAAGGCTGAGTAAAATCGCCTTGAGCTCGGGCGAGGCAACGTTCGTTATCGGCGGCAGCGAGGGTTTGGACAAAACCGTCAAGGAACGCGCGGATATGCTCCTTAGCTTCGGCGCCATAACTCTCCCTCATTCGCTGGCGAGGGTGGTTTTTGAAGAGCAAATTTACCGCGCATTGACTATAATCAACGGGGGAAAATACCACAAATGAATTTTTCGGATTTTGTTTTGGAAACGGAGCGGCTTAGATTGATAGCTCTTAATGAAAGCTATACCGAGGACATATTTGCGAACTTCAACAGCGAGGTGACGAAATATATGTTTCCGAGGCCCGCGGCAAAAATAAGCGAAACGCTGGATTTTGTCAGGGGGCAGGCGGATAAAAACCTTAGGGGCTTGGACATAGGCTTTGCCGTCACGAAGAAGAGCGGCGAATTTTTGGGCTGCGGCGGGCTGCACGGGGTTTGCCGCGCCGTGCCCGAGCTTGGGATTTGGATTAAAAAACCCGCGCACGGCAACGGGTACGGAAAAGAGGCCATGAGGGGGGTAACTTTTTGGGCGGCGGAAAATTTGTTGCATATATTGGGCATAATGTATACGGTGGATTTTTGCAACGCCGCAAGCAGGCGCATACCCGAAAGCATGGGCGGCGTAATAGTCGGCAAAGCGGACAAGCTCAACCTGAGCGGAAACACCCTCCACCTCGTAAATTATTTTATCGATGCGAAAGTTCTTAGGGAAAATATTCAATAAAAAAACCGCTTGGTTTTTCGCCGTCTTGGCGGTCACGACAGTCGCGGTAGTTTTGAACCTCACGCCCGCGGCAAAAAAGTTAGCGGTTGTGAACGAGTTTTTTATTAAAATAATCGGCAGCGTTTTTTCCGCGCTGCCCTTTTCGGCGCTCGGGGTTTTAATCGTGGCAACGCCGATTTTTGCGGCGTTAGTCGTGTTTCTTTTCGTCAGAAGCAAGCAAAAGGGCAGGTTTGCCCTGAGGCTTGCCGCCGCAGTCCTGATAATCGTGACGCTGTTCATTTGCGCGATAGGGTTCAACTACAGCAAGGAAAGCGTTTACGCGCAAATGGGGCTTGACACCGCAGAGGGGCAGGACAGCGCGCTGCTTTTGGAGACGGCGGAATATTTTTTGACACAAACCAACGAGGCGGCACAAAATGCGGATTTCGGGAGCGGGCATTCGGCAATGGGTATGAGCTTTGACGAAATGTCGCAAGTGATTTTGGAAAGCTACGACAGTAATGCCGAGCTGGGATTTTTATATGATTTCGATTTAAGGCCGAAGCGATTTCAACCCGCTTTTATTATGAACTACGCGGGCACGGCGGGGATGTTTTTTCCGTGGTTTGCCGAAATCAATGTCTGCGGCAACCTGCCCGACCTTGACCTGGTTTTTACGGCGGCGCACGAAATAGGGCACAGCAAGGGCGTAATGAACGAGGGGGAATGCAATTTTTTGGCGATAGTCGTGTGTATTTCGAGCGAAAACGCTTACGTCCGCTATTCGGGCTTTGCCAACGGATTGAGCTATCTTTTGTCGGAGGTCAAAAAGTTAGACAAAGAATTGGACACAGATTATTTTATCGAGCTTTACGAAAGGCTGGACGAGAGGGTGAAAGCTGACTACCGCTATTGCAACGAGTTTTACAAGCAGTTTAAGGGACCGATAAACGAGTTTTTCGACAGGCTCAACGACATATACCTCAAAGGCAACAAAGTGGAGGGCGGAATAGGGAGTTATTCGCAGGCGGTCAGGGGGATTTTGGCGTACTTTGACGAAAATTACAGAAAAGTTGACAAGCAGTCGAAATCGTTGTAAAATCATACTGTTTTTGTTTTTGAGGAGAATCATGGGAGAACTTCTTTCGCCCGTCCAGATTTGGAAAAACTTCGACCCGGTGGCGGAAAGTTTGGACGCCGAGCTTGTTAAAAGCGAGCGGACGGGCAAAATCGACATTAATCATTACTACTTTACGGGCAGGCATTTCGGAACGGAGCAAAGCAGGGTTTACTGCGTCATGGCTTCGGGAGGGGAAAACTTGCCTGCGCTTGTCGTTGCGGGCGAAATCAACCGTCCCGTGGACGTCGGGCGCCTTAGGTATTGGGCCGAGAAAGGCTACGCCGCGGTCGGGATAGACTATGCGGGCGAGCTGGGGACGGGCAACCATACCGTTTATCCCGAAACCGTAGGCTATGCAAACTTTTCGCGCGCGGGCAGGCATCTGACCTACGTCGACGCCGACGCCACCGAAACCGCGTGGTACGAGTACTCGCTCAACACAATGAGAGCGGTGACCTTCGCGCTGGAAAACGCGCGTACGAACGGGGAGGTTTTTCTTTTGAGCCTCGGCAATTCGGCGATAACCGCCTGCCAGTGCCTTGCGTTTGACAAGCGCATACTTGCCGCGGCTATAGCGTTCGGCAGGATTTGGGAAGAAATAAAAGGCAAAATGGAGCTTGACAACGCCGAGGGCTCGGAAAAGGAGCTGGAGGCATTGGACAGCGAGGAAAAATGGCTGGCGGGTATCTGCCCGCAGAGCTATATCCCGCTCGTCGAGCAGCCCGTTTACGTCGCCGTCGGAACCAACAGCGTTTATACCGATATGGAAGATACGGCTTTGGCTATGACGCGTTTTCCGAACAAAAAATCCAGGTGGCTTTTTGTGCCCAAAATGCTCGACACCTTGACCGACGAGCTGAGCCTTTCTTTTGCGGCGTGGTTCGAGTTAAGCAAAAGCCTCCCCGCTTTGAAATTGCCCAAGATTGCCGTCGAAGCGGAGGAAGGCAGGCTTTTCGCAAAAATCAAAGGCGGCGAAAGCGGCGAGATTTGGTATGCGAGGGGAGAAAAAAAACGCAGGCTTAACTGGGCTCGCCCCGAAACAATCGACGGCAAAGCCGCTTTGGAAGTATTCGACGATAACATTCCGGTAGCTCTTTTTGCCAACGCCTGCGAAAAGGGGATATGGTATTCGGGCGAGATGAGCGCGTTTTCGCCCAAGGATTACGCAAAAAACCCCGTTTTGTCCGAGCACGTCAGGATTGTTTACAATTCCGCGATGGGCAAAGGCGGGTTTGTGCCGGTGGACGTAACGGGGGAAGAGCCCGTTTGGGTAAAGGGCGGGGTGAGTTACCTTTCGGGGCCGCTTGGCCTTATGGGCGTGGGCGGAAACCGCATCGGGACGTTTTCCTTGGCCGAAGACATGATTTTGAGGCACTTCGAGAGCGTTTTGATTGTGGATGTTTTCAGCCCCGTCAAGCAGGAGCTGGAAATAACCATTTTGCAGGACTGGTTCGGCAAACGGACGAAGTATACCGCGCGGGCGGCGCTTTTGGGCGGCGAAATGTGGCAGAAAATCGTCCTCGGCGGGCAGGAATTCCGGTCGCCTCAAGGCAAAACACTTTCGGGAGACAGCCTTAAAGGGCTTGACCTGATGTCTTTTTCGTGCGGAAAGGACATAATAATCACGAGCATTTTGTTTACATAGGATTATGATTGAAATAGGGGATATAGTCACTACAAAAAAAACTCATCCCTGCGGGTCGGACAGGTGGCAGGTTTTGCGCGTGGGAGCGGACTTTAAGCTGAAGTGCCTCAAATGCGGCCACGTCGTGCTGCTCGACAGCAACGCGGTGAAAAAGGCGGTAAAAAAAATTGATAAAAGCCAACCTTGACGAGACAAACCTGAAAGAAAAAATAACCGAGGAAAGGGCCAAAACCAAAAGAAGCGACCTGATATTTTACGCCGTGCTCGCGGTGCTGGTAATACTGGCGGTTTTGCTTAAGGTTTTTGTGATAGCAAACTACACCGTTTCGGGGACGTCGATGGAGCCGACGCTTTCGGCTCTTTAAAACTGCATGTTA